>JAKSBM010000586.1 GCA_022361135.1 Desulfobacterales bacterium
AGGCGGCGGCCACGGCCGGGACCTGGATATGGGCCACGGCCAGCCAACTCAGCAGGAGAATGAGGAAAATGGAGGGAATGACAAAGAGGCAACCGGCCACAATACCCCCCAGGGTACCGTGCATGCGCCAGCCAATGTAGGTGGCCAGCTGTTGGGCTTCGGGGCCGGGCAGGAGCATGCAGAAGTTCAGGGATCTGAGGAATTGGTTTTCACTGATCCAGCCCCGGCGGTCCACCACTTCCTGGTGCATGACCGCGATTTGGCCGGCCGGACCGCCGAAGCTGATGAATCCCAGCTTGGTCCAGAATTTCAGGGCATCTTTAAAGGGGACGGACGATGATGGTGTCATGGAAATCTCCTTTCATTTATTTAAGATTGCTATTTTCTCAGGGTGTGTCAATCCGTTTCGGGGGATAGGTGGCTGGAAAGATATGGAAAATTGATGCCGTTGGGTTGAGTCCTGCCATGGATTTTAACGGTAATGGGATTTGCCCTTGAACCGGGGGTTTGGTATGTTGGCTTTCATCATGCATCTGCGGAAAATTTGGAAGGATAAAAATCGTGTTCAATCTGATCAAAAGCAATCGAATGGAAAGCCTGATGCAGGGGCTCATTGAGGTTTTGGAGACCCCGTTGAACGACCCCATGGCACCGGAGTGGATCGGGGTGCAGTCCCGGGGGATGAAGCAATGGGTTTCCGCCCAGATGGCCGATTATTTCGGGGTCTGCGCCAATGTGGAATTCATGTCTCCCCGGCAGATTATCAATTGGGCCCTGGGCCAGGTGGGACCGGATGAATTGGAATTGAATCCGGAAATCCTGACCTGGGCCCTCTTCGATGCCCTTTCCCTGGACGGGATTTCCCCATCGGACCATGGGGTTTTCCAGCCGGTGTCCCATTACCTGTCCCAGGACCCCGGGGGGCAGAAGCGGGTGATGCTGGCCCGGAAACTGGCCCGGGTCATGGACAATTATCAGATTTTCCGACCCCAGATGCTCCTGGCCTGGGAAGATGGGGAGCCCTTGGCCCATCCCGGTGACGGGGTGGAAGAGTGGCAGTCCCGGCTCTGGAAACAGATGTCCCCGAAATTGCCCAAGGTTCGCCTCCATCGCCGCATGCACGAGTTTCTGGAGCGGGCGGGCCAGGGGAATTTCCCAACCATGCCCCAGCGGATTTGTCTGTTTGGGATTTCCACATTGCCTCCGGCCTTCATTGAGGTACTTTCCACCCTGGCCGGGGCCACGGAAATCTATCAATTCCTTTTAACCCCTTCGGATCAATTTTTCTCATATATCCGATCCCCCCGGGAAAATTTGTCCATCCAGCGCCATACTCCAGATCTGGAGGAAAATTATTTTGAAATCGGGAATCCATTGCTGGCGTCCCTGGGGCGCAGTGTCCGGGAGTTCCAGGATGGATTGGAGGAGGCGCCCTACCAGGAACCCCTGGGGGATTTTTTCCTGGACCCCTTGAATGATGGAGGGCATTGTCTGCTCCACATCCTTCAATCGGATATCATGGGGCTGGTCCACCGCAGGGAGGGTGGGGTGGATGAGCCCGTTCCCGTGGCCCCGGAGGATGATTCCCTGGGAATCCACATCTGCCATTCGCCCATGCGGGAGGCCCAGGTGGTAAAGGATCTGCTTTTGGACGCCTTTGACCGGAACCCCGATCTCAATCCCCATGAGATCATTGTGATGATGCCGGACATCGAGGCCTATACCCCCTTTATTGAAGCGGTTTTTTCTTCGGAGTTTCCCTTGCCCTATGCGGTTTCCGACCGGCGGAAAAAATTGGAGTCCCAGACCCTGGAGGTCTTCATGAAGGTCCTGGGTTTGGTGGGTTCCCGTCTGGAATTGACCCCGATTCTGGATTTATTGCTCTGCCCGGCCGTTGCGGAAAAGTTTGATATCCAGTTCATGGAGGTGGAACTCCTGGAGGATGCCGCCCGTCGGGCGGGGATCCTCTGGGGAAAAGATGGGAGCCACCGGGAGGAGATGACCGGGGCCGGTTACGGGGAAAATACCTGGGAATTCGGTTTTAAGCGGTTGTTTACGGGGTTGGCCGCCGTGGAAGGGCGGCAGGAACTCATGTCCGAGGTTCTGCCTGCGCCCCTTTTTGAAGGGGTTGAAGCCGATTTATTGGGGCGGTTTGCCCATTTTTCCCACACCTTGTTTGACATGCTTTCCCTCATGGAGGGGGACCGGCGCCCGGTCCAGTGGAGCCGGGATCTGGCCCGGTTGATCCGCAGCCTCATGGGGGGAACCGATGCCCCGGGTTCCGATCTGGTTTTTCTGCTTTGCACCGTGGGGGAAATGGGGGAGGAGGCCGGACATGCCGGCTTTGATAGGGATATTTCCTTTGAGGCGGTGAAGCAGATTCTGGAGGGGAAGTTGGATCAGCGTATTGCCCAGGGGGCATTCCTTTCCGGTGGGATTACCTTTTGCAACCTCATGCCCATGCGGAGCATTCCCTTTAAAATTGTTTGTCTCATGGGCATGGATGAGGCCTCATTCCCCCGGCAGGCGGCCGAGTCCGGATTTGACCTCATGGGGCGCCACCCCCAACGGGGGGACAAAAAGGGACGGGATGAGGATCGGTATCTTTTCCTGGAATCCCTGCTCTCGGCCCGGGAAAAATTGATTATTACCTATACGGGGCTGGGCATTAAGGACAATGGGGAAATTCCTTGTTCCGGCGTGGTCAGTGAATTGGTGGATGTTGTCAACCAGAGTTTTTCCTTTGGGGAGGGGGAAAAATGGATTTTGGAACATGGTATCCATCCCTTTCTGCCCCGATATTTTTCAGGGGATCCCAAGCTTTTTTCCTTTTCAAGGCGTCAATTTAAACTGGCAAGTCAGAGGCGGCTGCAGGCGATCCATGGGGATGGGCAGGAAACCATGGTTCAATCGGGCCGGGCGGAACCGATCCCGGCCAGTGCGGAAACCATGGATGTCAGCCTTAAGGATTTGATTCGATTTTTCCGCATGCCGGGCCGGGCCTTCATGGTGGACGAATTGAAAATTACATTGGGGGAATTGGAACCGCCTCCCCAGGATCGGGAATCCTTTGATCTGGATTTTCTGGATCAATATGGTTTGGGGCGGGATCTATTGAACCTGGAATTGGCCGAATCCCCTGGCGAGCCGGCCAGGACAGTGCCGGAACTGGTCCATGACCTCTATCCCCGGGCCCGGGCCCAGGGCTGCCTTCCCTTTGGTGAACAGGGGAGGATGTGTTGGGAAGGGGTGGTCCAGGATGTGGTCTCCATGCGGGATCAGGTGCGATCCTGTGAAATGCCGGATTTAAATCCCGTCCGCCTGTCCATTGACCTGGACATGGGGGATTTCCGGATCATCGGCCAGGCCGAGGATTTGTTCCAGCTGGGGAATACCGATGAGTACCATTGTTTTCATGTGGGATTCAGCAGCCTGGGGCCGGAGCGTCTTTTGTCCATGTGGATCCATCATTTGGTTGTTTCCCAGGCCCTGGAAGCCCGTGGGGGGAAATTGTCCTCCATGGTCCTGGGCAAGGATCCCGATGCGGGCAAACGCCCGGGAATCCGGATTTATGGGTCCTTGGATGGAAATGATTCCAGCCTGGAAACCCTGATGGAAATTTACGGCCGTGGTCGGATGTCCTTTATTCCCTTTTTTCCCCGTTCCTGTTTTGCCCTGGCCCGTGGATTGGAAAAACAGGGATTTGACACCGGGAAGGAAAGTCTGTCCAAGGCCTTGTATAAGGCATCCAACGCTTGGTTTAATGCCCATTCCAATTATGGGGAATCCACGGATCGTTACCTCTCCCTTTATCTTTCAAGCCCCCAGGGACCTATCAATCCCTTTGCCGATGTAGAAACCCTCCTGGCTTGGGACATTCCAGCCCTGGCCCTGGCCGTATTTAAACCCCTGCTGGAAAATTTGGACAGATTGCCATGACCCATTGCCCCGAAAAATTAGATCCCCTGGGACTTGAACTGGAACAGACCGTACTCATTGAAGCCTCAGCCGGGACTGGGAAAACCTATACCATCACCACCTTGGTCACCCGCCTCATTGCCCAGGGATA
>JAKSBM010000915.1 GCA_022361135.1 Desulfobacterales bacterium
GATTTTGTCCGGTATGTGGACGAGACCAACCTTGACGAAAAGCAGTACAACCAGGAACGGATCATCCACTCCATCGTGGAGTACCTGGATACGGCCAAACCCATGGCCGATCCCGAGTGGCTCACCAAAAAGGTGGGCCAGGCCAAGGACCTGGCCTATTCCATCCGGAAAAAGCTGACCATGGCCTCCAGGGACGCATTGGAAGCCGAGATCCACTCCAAGAATTTTTACACCCAGGTGCGGGAAAGCCTGCGGGGCTACAGCCTGATCCAGGAAAACCTGGACCGGATCTACGACACCACCCGGAAGCGCCTCATCGTCATTGCCACCCACATGCACGCCGGCGACGGCAACGTCCATGTGAACATTCCGGTGCTCTCCAATGACCGGGAAATGATGGAACGGGCAAACATGACCGCAGATAAGGTCATGGAGAAGACCGTGGAATTGGGCGGGGTCGTCTCCGGAGAACACGGCATCGGTGTGACCAAGATCAAGCATCTGTCCGAGGAAAGGCGCAGGGAATTTGATGTCTACCGGGATCGTCGGGATCCGGACCGGGTCATGAACCCGGACAAGCTTTCCGACCCCCATGTCATGGACAAGGTCTTTACCCCCAGCTTTAATCTGTTGGAATTGGAAGCCCGGATCCTCAAACATGGTTCCCTCTCGGATCTGGCCTTGAAGGTGGCCAATTGTGTCCGTTGCGGTAAATGTAAGCCCCAATGCCCGGTTTTTTATCCGGAAAAGAACATGTTTTTCCATCCCCGGAATAAAAACCTGGCCATCGGTTCCCTCATTGAGGCCCTGCTTTACATCAGCCAGCGGACCCAGTCCACGGCCTTTAAGATTCTCAAGAATCTGGCCGAGATCGCCGACCATTGTACCATCTGTCACAAGTGCCTGGACAAATGTCCGGTGAATATTGATTCGGGGCAGATTTCCATTGAGGAACGGCAGATCTTAAAAACGGCCCAGTTTAAGAAAACCCCCTTGAGCACCCAGACCACCCTCAAGTATCTGGGGTCCAAAAATCCCGGGGTGAACAAGGCCATGCGCACCGGTCTTCTGGGCGTGGGCGCCACCCTACAGCGGGCCGGTTCCACGGTACTGGGCCCCTTGGCCCGGACCCAGGCATTGACCAATACCCGCTGGGCCCAATTGCTGCGTTCCCCGGTTTCCCGGGCAGCGGCCAAAACCCTGCGGGGCTATCTGCCCAAAACCCGGAAAAACCAGGCACTGGTTCTGGACCCCCCGGAAGGGGAAGCCCGGTCCACGGTTTTTTATTTCCCCGGCTGCGGCAGCGAGCGGATTTTTTCCCGGATTTCCATGGCCTCCATATTTCTGCTCCTGAATAAGGGGCACCGGGTGATTCTGCCCCCGCCCTTCCTCTGCTGCGGCTATCCCCTCAAGGTCAATGCCCAGAAGGAGGTTTATGACCGGGTGAGCCTGGAGAACATCATCATCTTCACCCAGATCCGGGATTACTTCCATGATTTGGAGTTTGATGCCTGCATTGTTTCCTGCGGCACCTGCATGGAATCCCTGGCCCGCATGGAGATTGAAGACGTCTTTGGCTGTGATGTCCAGGACATTTCCCAGTATCTTCTTTCCCGCCATGGGCTGCCCGAAATGGGGGAACAGGAAGGGGCCTTACTCTACCATGCCCCCTGTCACGATTCCCTCAAGGCCCAGGCCGTACCCCTGCTGGACCAACAGGGGGTGGCCCTGGAACCCGTACCTTTTTGTTGTTCCGAAGCCGGTACCCTGGCCATTTCCCGGCCCGACATCAGCCACAATATGCTCATGCGGAAGAAAGAGGCCATTCGGGAGGGCAAGGAAAAGATCGACGGCCCGGAAAAACGGGGCAAGGCAAAGATCCTGACCAATTGCCCCTCCTGTATCCAGGGGCTGGGCCGCCATGCCCGTCTGGGGGTGAAACCCGTACACATGGCCGAGGAACTGGCCTGCCGATTCGGTGGGGCAGATTGGAAAGCCCAGTTTAAACAGATGGTCAAGGATGCCCAGCCGGTAAGATTTTAAGCATGAATTTGATTCTTCTTAAAGAGGGGGACTTCATTGCCCCGGACCGGGTAACCCTCACCGGTAGACGGCTCCAGCATATTCGCAAGGTGATCCGGCCCAACGTGGGAGATACCCTGACCTGCGGCCGGATCAATGGAAAAATGGGAACCGGCGTTTTGGAAGATATGACCCGACGGGAGCTCACCCTCAAGGTGGGCTTTGATCAGGAACCGCCTCCACCCTTACCGTTGAAACTGGTCCTGGCACTGCCCCGGCCCAAGATGCTCAAGCGCATCGTGGCCGCGGTCACCAGCCTGGGGGTAAAGGATATTTACCTGATCAACTCCTGGCGGGTGGAAAAAAGTTTCTGGGACAGCCAGTTCATGGATGAAGA
>JAKSBM010000090.1 GCA_022361135.1 Desulfobacterales bacterium
AGGCTGGCCCAGAAACCGGCATGGACAAAGGCCTCCTGATGGCACGGTTTCCCGCGCCGGACAGGACTGAATTCATGGCCAGTGTCGTTGCCGTGGGTGTTCGTCCCGCGGTCTCGAACGTGTAGTTCGGCGAACTTGGTGGCTCTCCAGTCGCCCCCCCCCTCGATTCCGCAGTTGAAAGGGACGATCCTGTCCGCGGCTTCGGGTCTCGCCACGGTTTCAGACACTGGGAGCACGGATAGATGTCATTTTCGATCGGTCAATGAGGAGCCGTGCCTTCGAAATCAAGTCCTGTCGTGCGACCTGCCGGCCGACCGGTATGGACTGAGGAGAAAGCCCCGGCGCGATCAGCGGCGGCATGGGTATATGTCGGTGATCGCATACCGGGGGAGGAAGGATTTTCTCTGAAGGGTTTTCGGAGGAACCTTCTCCCCCGGCGCCGGGGCCGGTTGCTTTTTCCGGAGCCGCCAGTCGTCAGTTTTTAGGCGACAGGATGCCGATGGTCTCTTCGATCTCCTCCCGGGTCACGCCCTGGCGGAGGGACTCCATCTCGGCCATCTTCTCAGCGAAGCGGATCCCCTCGGCGGCGGAGATCCATGAGAGCTGGAGGCGTTCGGGGCGGATGCCCATCTTCTCCATCTTCTTGTGGATCTTCTTCACGCGGCGCTCGGTCCAGTGGTTGGCGTCGATGTAGTGACAGTCGCCGATGTGGCAGCCGGAGACCAGGACCACCGGGGCCCCCTTCTCGAAGGCGTGCCAGACGAATTTCTCGTCCACCCTGCCCGAGCACATGGTCCGGATGAGGCGGACGCTCCCCGGGTACTGGAGGCGCGAGACGCCGGCGAAGTCCGCGCCGGCGTAGGAGCACCAGTTGCAGGCGAAGACGACGATCTTCTCCTCGGGAGCCACTTCCAGCATCGCCTCGGTCTGGCGGTCGATCTGGGGATCGGTGAAGTGGTTCATGATGATGGCGTCCTGGGGGCACTCGGCGCCGCAGGTGCCGCAGCCGCTGCAGGCGGCGGAGGTGACCTTGGC
>JAKSBM010000823.1 GCA_022361135.1 Desulfobacterales bacterium
TTGCTGGAGCTTTTGGCCGATGAGGCCATGCTCAGCATCTACGGCACCCAGACCCGGTTGTTCACGGTGGGGGAGCATGTGGAATACTTTTATATGATCAACATGGGACAGGTGGCCCTGAAGGTCTCCTTAAACCCGGATGTGGATGTTATCCTCGACCTGTTCCAGGCCGGCCGTTCCTTTGGGTCCTGCTCCTTTTTGGAAGATTCCACGGCCTCATATTCCGCCGAATGTGAGGAACCCTGCGAAATCATCACCCTGGAAGGGGCCCGGTTGAAAGAATTGTTCCAGACCAACCATGAATTGGCCTATCATTTGAAGGCCGGTGTGGCCCGGCAGTATCGCCAGACCCTGGACAAGCGGGCCAACATGATCATGAAGACCCTGGCCCTGCACCCGGAACTCCGGGATGGGATCAAAGACATTAAAACCCTGACCCTGGTCTATTAACCGGGCGTTGAAAGCGTGGATAATACAATGGTTAAGACTCAGACCCTGAAACAGATTGATTTTATGAAGGACCTTCCCGAGCCCATTCTGGAGCGAATTGCCGCCCTGGCCAAGGAAGAAGAGGTACAGCCCGGTGTCGTCCTACAGCGCCAGGGGGTGGAGCAGGAAATGGTCTATATGCTGCTCTCGGGCAAGGTTTCTTTGAACTGCCGTAATTCCGCCGGTGAAACCCTCACCCTGGATGCCCTTGAGCCCGGCCAGACCTTTGGGATTTCCGGTCTGTTGGGCCGGGAGAATTCCGAATCCACCTTTACGGCGGTTTCTGAGGAATGCTGTACGTTTTTGGAATTATCTGCTGCGGAAATGCTGGATTATTTCCATTCCGATTATGAGGTCGGCCACGTCCTCATGGACCGTGTGGTAAATATCTATAAAAACCGTCGTAAGCTCCACAGCGAACAGTTTACCGATTCATTGGCCCATCATCCGGCCATTGCCTCCCCCGGGGACTCCTGACCCCTTCAGCGGAAGCTGGAATACTGAATCTAAAGGAGTTGGAACCCAGGGTTCCCGCTCCTTTTTGTATTTATGGGCAAGGCGCCATAATCGGTGCCAATGCCCAGGGTTTGGTGGCGGTGAATGTTTGCCATTCGCCATGGGGAAGGATTAACCGTGGGCAAAAAGCCTTCTCCACCGTGGGTTGGGAAAATTTCTCTTCCCTCCGGATTTATAGTGATTCTCAAAATAAGGTTTCGATTGAATGGCCTTTTCCATTTGATTGGAAGGTTTTTTTCCCAACCCAGCGATGACGGGGGTAGGAAGATTCCGCTACCACCTGATCCTCCGGGTGTGATTGGCAAATTCGACGGTCACCCTGTTGGAAGGCGTTTAAACCATTGTGAAGATAGTCCATGGTTTCGGAACATATTTTTGAGAACGGCTATAATCGTTGGAACACATGTATGGCCGTTAAAA
>JAKSBM010000261.1 GCA_022361135.1 Desulfobacterales bacterium
CCTATACAGCCGGCAATGATAATTATCAATCGGAATCCGAGCACAATACAGCCTCCTTCAGTGGAATCACCCGATTGGCCAGAACCCTGGCCCTTGATTACTCCCATTCCTACGACGATGCATTTGATCGTCAAATACGGACGGGAAATTTTACCGATCATACCGTGAATACTACTGACGTGGAGTTGACGGGGCAATATGGGGTTAAGAATATTTATTCCGCCGGTTTGAGATACATGGTGGATGATTACGATGCCGTCAGCGACGACAGCTTCACCCAGATTGAGCCCCATGCCCGTCTGACCCATTGGATGACCCCCATGAGCGGCATTGCAACTTCAATTGCTTATAAAGATAAGGATTTTGACGATCAGGGTGGCGATGAGCAAACCCTGTCCGCCGATATTCGTTACATCCGGGTGTTGTCCCGGAATTTTGATGTCTATGCCAAGTATCGTCATTCCTATGCAGATACGGATGCTTACGAACACCATATCTTCCACCCCTCGGTTGGGTTTGACTGGGCTGTGGATAAAACTTCGGGTGTGAGCATGGGGGCCGGTTTTCTTTTCCACGATTGGAGCAACGACAACGACGATGATACGGATTTGTTCCTGGATTTGGATGCCTATAAGCGGTTCGAATTTTCCCCCAGGATGCAATTGGCATTTACGGCCAGCTCCGGATACAGCGAATCCAACGAAACCGCTGCCAGTTTGGGATACAATATCCATTACAGGGCAGGCGGTCGATTCAACTACCGGTTAACAAGACAATTATCGTCAAATCTTTTCACCGCCTACCAGGTGACGGATTATCAAGAGACGGCACAGGATAGAAAGGATGAAGAGATCATCGCAGGGGCCTCCCTTTCCTGGCTCCCCGTGAAATGGCTCCAATTCAATCTGGAATATCGGTACACGGATTTTAGCACCAACACCACGGAGCGGGAGGATTATGCCCAGAATACAGCCTTGCTGACCGTCCGCTTTTTTCCTGAAAAACCCATTCGTTTTGATTCCCCCGTGTCGCGGAATACCCTGGAAACATTTTTATTTGATTAAGGAAGTGACCCAATGATTGTCCACCTGATTGCTGCAGCGCGTCCAAATTTCATGAAGATTGCTCCCCTCTACCATGCCTTGAATGGCAGACCGGACATTGAGCCCGTCATCGTTCATACAGGGCAGCACTATGATTTGAATATGTCCGATGTTTTTTTCAGGGATTTTAAATTGCCTGCCCCCCATATTCATTTGGATGTGGGAAGCGGCACCCATGCAGAGCAGACCGGAAAGGTCATGATTGCCTATGAAAAGATCCTCATGGAAAAATCCCCTGACCTGGTCGTGGTTGTGGGAGATGTGAATTCCACCCTGGCCGCCACCCTGGCTGCCGTTAAGTTGGGTATCCGCGTGGCCCATCTTGAAGCGGGCTTGAGATCCTTTGACAGGAATATGCCCGAGGAACTCAACCGCCTTGCCACGGATGCACTGGCCGATTATCTATGGACCCCCTCGGACGACGGTGACGAAAACCTGCTGCGCGAAGGGGTTGCACCGGAGAAAATTTCACGTGTGGGCAATATTATGATCGACAGCCTTGAGATGGTTCGGGATCAATTGTCTTCACAGAATTTGACGGTTGACCACGGGGTTGAAGCGGGTAAGTATGGGGTGGTGACCCTCCACAGACCCTCCAATGTGGATGATGGGGAGACCTTGAATTCACTTTGTGGGATTTTGATTAAAATTTCCCGGGAATTGCCCTTGGTTTTTCCCATCCATCCCCGGACCCGTGCCCGCATGGAAAATTTTGGACTGTACGAAGAACTAGAGGCGGCACAAAATATCGAATTGACACCGCCCCTGGGATATATGGAGTTCATGGGTTTGGTTTCCAAGGCCGGGGTATTGATCACCGATTCGGGAGGAATCCAGGAAGAATCCACCTACCTGGGAATCCCCTGCCTGACCTTGAGGGAAAATACCGAGCGGCCGGTCACTGTTACCCTGGGTACCAATGTCTTGTGCAATGCTGGAAATCTGGAATCCCATTTGCGCACCGTATTGGACGGCACCTTTAAGACAGGGGAAGTCCCTGAATTATGGGATGGCAACACCGCACACCGGGTCGCCGATTTAATCCAGGAGATTGGAAAGGGATAAAATGAAATTCCAACGACTTTTTCTGGTCCTGTTGATCATGGGAGTCACCTATGGGGTTACCCAGATATCGGCACGTTCGGAAAAAGTTCCCCCTGTAAAATCATTTTCCAATTTTCCCATGGAATTGGCCAATTGGAAGGGACATCGGGGGGCCCTGGAGGATGAAGTCTATAATATCCTGGGCGTTGAAGATTATGTTTTGGCCAACTACTTTGACGGTCCCCGCCGCCAGGTGAATTTTTATCTGGGATTTTACCAGAGCCAGAAGGAAGGGGATCTGATCCATTCACCCAGGAATTGCCTGCCCGGGGCAGGGTGGAAAATCATAAAGAGTATGCGCCGTTCCCTGGAGCTTGACAATGGGGGTGGGAAACATGTGGTGGCCGCCCTGGTTATGGAAAAGGGAGCGGCCAGGCAGGTGGTGCTTTATTGGTTCCATTCCAGGGGGCGGGTTATTGCTTCGGAATACATGCAAAAGGTCTGGTTGGTGGCCGATGCCCTGGCCCGGAACCGCACCGACGGCTCCTTCGTTCGCTTGATTTCCCCGGTGGTCACTTCCGAGGAAGAGGCCTTTTCCCTCCTCGGTGACTTTGCACAAAAGATTTTTCCTTTGTTGGGGGAATTTATTCCCTCCTGATGGGGTTCGCAAATGGACAACCTAAAAAAATCATATCTACAATGGCTTCCCTGGCTGATTTTTTTGTCGGCCTTTTTTTTATTTTACAACCATGCCTTTGTAACCCTTTTATATGACTGGAAGACCAATCCTAATTTTTCCCATGGTTTTTTGATTCCCATAATTTCCCTTTACATGGTCTGGTACCGGAAGGAGGAACTCAAGGAAATTGAGCTGCATCCCTCCAATTGGGGGGTGGCGTTGGTCGTTTTCGGCATGGCCCTCCATGTTTTGGGAACCCTGGGAGCAGAGATGTTCCTGCTTCGGTTTTCCATGATTCCCACCCTGGCAGGGGTGATTATTTTTTCACAGGGCTGGGCCCGTTTCCAAGTGTTGTTGATTCCGGTGGCCTATCTGATATTGATGATTCCCCTGCCGGCCATTGTCTGGGATAAAATTGCCTTCCCCCTTCAATTGGCCGCCGCACGCATGGCCTCCGAGGTGGTCATGGTCATGGGGATACCGGTATTTCGGGAGGGAAATATTCTGCATTTATCCAACACCTCCCTTGAGGTTGTGGATGCCTGTTCAGGATTGCGTTCCTTGACATCCCTCATTGCATTGTCCGGGGTTTTTGCATTTTTGGCCTCGGTATCCACCCTGAAAAAATGGATTCTCTTTTTTTCCGCCATTCCCATTGCCGTTGCCGTCAATGTTATACGGCTGAGCATCACCGCAGGAATGGCCTATTGGATCAGTCCGGAAACCGCCCATGGTTTTCTCCATGATATTTCCGGTTTGATTATTTTTACTCTGGCATTATTGTTGGTCTATCTGGTCTTCATTGTTGAAGTCAAATTGGAAAATAGACAGGTTAAAAAATAGTTATGAAAATTACCATTGTTGGAACCGGTTACGTTGGACTGGTCACTGGGGCTTGCTTTTCAGAAATGGGCAGCCAGGTTGTGTGTATTGATATTGACCAAAAGAAAATTGAAAATTTAAAACAGGGGATCCTCCCCATCTATGAACCAGGCCTGGAAAACCTGGTAATTCAAAATTATAAAGATGGCACCCTGGATTTCTCCACCAGTCTGGAAGAGGCGGCCAAGGAATCATCCATCTTTTTTATTGCCGTGGGAACCCCGCCCGGGGAAGATGGGTCTGCCGACCTTCAATATGTGCTCCAGGTGGCCCGGGAAATCGGACAGCACATCACTGGGTATTCCGTGATTGTGGATAAGTCCACCGTGCCGGTGGGGACTGCAGATCAGGTTCGGGCCGTTATCCAGGAGGAATTGGATAAGCGAAATCTGGACGTTGAGTTTGATGTGGTTTCCAATCCAGAGTTCCTAAAGGAAGGGGCTGCGGTCAATGATTTTCTAAAACCGGACCGCATTATTGTTGGGGCCAATTCCGACCGGGCCGCGAAAATCATGAAACGGCTTTATGCCCCCTTTTCCAGAAATCGGGATAAGGTTCTTTTCATGAATGTACGGGATGCGGAAATGACAAAATATGCCGCCAATTCCATGCTGGCCACCAAAATTTCATTCATGAATGAAATTTCCCGGATTTGCGAAAAGCTTGGTGTTGATGTCGAAAATGTTCGCAAGGGGATCGGATCAGACAGCCGCATTGGATATTCCTTTATTTATCCTGGATGCGGATATGGCGGTTCCTGCTTTCCCAAGGATGTGAAAGCCCTGGTCAAGACCAGCAAGGATGCAGGCATCCATCCCATGGTCCTTTCTGCGGTTGAAGAACGGAATAACATGCAGAAAAATGTGCTGCCTGAAAAAATAAAGGCCCGGTTTGGTGAGGATCTATCCGGCCGGCGCTTCAGTGTCTGGGGACTGGCATTTAAGCCCGGAACCGACGACATGCGGGAAGCCTCCTCCACGGTTTTGATCAAGGCGTTGGTCTCCGCAGGTGCCCAGGTGTCCGCATATGATCCGGTGGCATTTGAGGAGGCCAAGCATGAGTTTCCCGCCCAATGGCTGGAATCGGGTCGGATCAACATATGCGACGACCAATACCTTGCAGCGGAAGATACCGATGCCATGATTCTGGTAACGGAATGGAAGGCCTTTCGCCAGCCTGATTTTCAACGTCTGGAAAAATTACTCCGTCAACCGGTGATTTTTGACGGCAGAAATCAGTATGATCCAGAAGAGTTACAGGAACTTGGTTTCGAATACCATGGAATCGGACGGGAAAACCACAATACTCCTGACCTTTGATGTTGAGGATTGGTTCCAGGTTGAAAATTTCAAGGGGGCCATCCCCTTTTCTTCCTGGAACCATCTGGAATTCCGGGTCAGGCAGAATACCTCAAAAATCCTGGGAATCCTGGATGATTTTCCCTTCCGGGTCTCCGCCACTTTTTTTATTCTGGGGTGGGTCGCAGAAAGATCCCCTGAATTGTTGAAAGACATCCTGGCCCAGGGCCATGAAATCGCCTCCCACGGGTATGGTCACGATCTTTGCACCCAGCTTGGAGAAGACGAATTGGCCGCAGATCTTTCCCATTCAAAATCCCTATTGGAAGATCTTACCGGGCGCCCCATACAGGGGTATCGCGCCCCCAGCTTTTCCATTTCCCCGGCCGGCCTGGAGCAGGTGCGCCGGGCCGGGTATTCATACGATTCCAGTTATAACTCCTTTGGCGCACATGGGCGGTACGGCCATTTGAATCTCCATGGCATGGAATCCGCCGGCTGCGCCTATCACCTGGGCAATGGCTTTTATGAAATCCCCATCAGCAATCTCAGGGTTAAACAGACCGTTTTTCCCCTTGGGGGCGGCGGCTATTTTCGCCTTTTTCCCTTTCCCATGTTTAAGCTGGCCGTGGACCAGGTGTTGCGCCGGGACAATGCCTTTGTTTTTTATTCCCATCCCTGGGAATTTGACCCGGACCAGCCCCGGGTGAGTGAGGTGCCCCCAATGTTTCGGTTCCGTCACTATGTCAATCTTCACCGAACGGAAGCCAAGCTTCGGGCATTGGTCTCCGCCTATAATCAATCGGAGTTTTCAACCCTGCATCAATACGTGGAAACAAGGCAAGTCTGACCATGGGAATTCGTATTTGCATGGCCCGGAATCGTCACCGGGCTGAATGGGATGCCTATGTCCAGGGGCACGGTCGGGGAAATGTCTACCAGGCCTATGGGTTTAAACTGGCCGTTGAAGGTGCCTATGGATTTACAGGTCCCTACTTCATGGCCCGCAGGGGGCGAAAATTGGTGGGCATCCTTCCCACCATCGCCCTACCCATACATCCCCTGAAAACCGGATTGGTTTCCCTTCCCTATTGTGATGCCGGTGGGGTTCTGGCCGACACCCTGGATGTTGAAAGGGCATTGATGGCCGCCGCAGTTGAATATGCCCGATTTGAGAAGATTCCCCACATTGACATGCGTTCCACCCATCCCCTGGACGCTTTCTCCAGTGGAAACTGCAACGGGGTGAATAAGGTCCGGATGCGACTGCAGCTTCCCCTGGGATCCGATACCCTTCTTTCTTCCTTTAAATCCAAGCTGAGGAGTCAGATTAAAAAACCCATGCGTGACGGCCTTGGGGCCTGCATTGGTGGGCGGGAGCTTTTGGATGAGTTTTACGGGGTGTTTTGCGAAAATATGCGGGACCTGGGCAGCCCCCCCCATTCCAGGAAATGGTTTTTCGAAGTATTAAAGGCCTATGGAAA
>JAKSBM010000471.1 GCA_022361135.1 Desulfobacterales bacterium
AGGACCTGTTTTTCCCGGGGGGAGAAGGCGGCTTCGGCGGCGGCCTGGGCTTCGGGGGGCAGGGCATCGTGGGCCATGGCCGCTTCCAGTTCGTCGTAGCTGGCGCCGATCTGGCCTTCGTCGGTGCGGTCGTCCCCGAAGAGGCCGGCGGTGGGGGGGGCGTTGAGGATGGCGTCCTGGACGCCCAGTTCCCGGCCGAGCTCATAGCCCTGGGATTTTACCAGGTCGGCAATGGGGGAGAGGTCGACGCCGCCGTCCCCGTATTTGGTGTAAAAGCCCACGCCGAAGTCTTCCACCTTGTTGCCGGTGCCGGCCACCAGCATGGTATGGTGTCCTGCAAAGGCGTAGAGGGTGAGCATGCGCAGCCGGGCCCGGCTGTTGGCCATGGTCAGGTCATCCTGTATTCCCTGGGGAAAGGTGGATTCAATGGCGCTGAAGGCCGGGGTCAGGTCCTGGTCCACGCCGTTGACGGTGTCAAAGGCGGCTTCCAGGGCGGCGATGTGGTCCGTGGCGCGTTGGACCTGCTCCGGGACCTGGTAAATGGGCATGTTGACCAGGAGGACGGGTTTGCCCGTCCGGGCGCACAGGGCCGAGGTCACGGCGGAGTCGATGCCGCCGGAGACGCCGACCACAAAGCCCTTCATGCCGGCCTTTTCCACATAGGTGGTCAGCCAGTCGACGATGTGATCTATGATTTTGGGGGTGTTCATGGAAATTCCTCTGGCCCGGCCGTCCGGGGGGAGCGGCGGGTAATCAAGTTCTCTTTCTGCCCGTTATAAAGGGGGGCGCGCCCTTTGTCAAACATCTCCCCATGCCAAATGGCGCTGGTCGTAATGGAAGCGCTGGTGGGGCGGGATGTTGCCGTCCATGAGCACCGGGATTTCAAAGGGGGCCATGTCCTGGGGGGACGGCGGTGCCAGGGACCAGGATACCAGATAATACCAATGTTCCCCGGCCAGGGGCTTGAGGCTGATGTGGGAGAACTTGGGATTTAGGGCTCCTCCGCCCGGGATGAGCAAGGGGATGGCCCTTTGGGAGATCTCCATGGCCTGCCTGGGGGGCAGGGGGGGATGGGGCTGGTCGGCGGGCCACAAGGGCAGGGCGGGTGAGGGCTCCAGGATGAAACGGACGAGCCAGCGGTCATAGTAGTGGGCGAAAAATTTCATGGGGTTTGGTCCTATTGGAGGAGTTGTCCGTTGTGCATGATCCAGCCGTCCACGTGGCGGCCTCCGGGGTCCCGGTGGGTCCAGTGGATGACCCCGCCCTTGTCATTGTATTCGTAGACCCCGTAGAAGTTGATGTGGTCCCCGGTGACCAGGCCGGTGAGCCGGGGGGCGATGTCGATGTTGTGGGCCACCAGCAGGGTCTGGCCCGAGGCCAGCTCAATGATGAAGCGTTGGTGGCGCCTCCCCTTGGTGTCGTCGGGCAGGATTTTTATCACCGTGCCCGATCCTCCCACCTGGAGGGCATTGGCCCGGGTGTCATAGGCCTTTTTCAGGGCGGCGTCACTGGTGGAGAGGGGGGCTTTGCCCAGGAGGCTGTCCAGGCTCCATTGGCCGGGGTTCAACCGGCTGAAATCCAAACGGGCGAAATCCAGCCGGTCGAGCTTGAATTTCTCCGGAGCCATGTCCAGGATCCAACCGGCGGCCAGGAATACCAGGACCAGGATAAAGAGGCGTTTCATCGGTGTTCCTCCTTGAAATAGTCCATGGCCTTGAGGACGAACCGGGCATAGGCTCCGGCCTGACCACCGCCCATTTCAATGGCCACATCAATGGTTTCGTAGATTTCCTCGTCGGTGGCACCGGCCTGGATGGCCTGGTCCAGGTGCCATTCCATGCAGGGTTCGCATTTGGTCACCATGGAGATGGACAGGGCCATGAGTTCCTTGGTTTTTTTATCCAGGGCCCCGGAGGTAAATGCCTTTTCTTCCAATTCCAGAAAGGGCTTATAGGTTTTGACATGGTTGAGGAATCTGAGGTGGAGCTGCTTCCGGTCCTTGATGCTTTGTTTTATTTTTTCCTGGGTCAAGTCGGGCATGGGCTCTCCCATGGGGATAAGGGGTGGAATTCATGGCTATTCCATTTGCCATACCAGGGGGGGCGTGCCCGTGTAAAGGATTTTTATGCCCCGGTGGACACCCGGGCCCGCCGGGGGTATGATGGCCCAGATCAAAATTGAAAGGAAGGGTCCATGAACATTGTTTTTGCTGTGATTGTCATCGCTGCCTTCGGCTTTGCCGGGGTCCGGCAGTTTGCCTGGGACGGGGTGGGGGATTCCCCCATGGCCCTGCTGTCCAAGTCCATGGTGGACAGTGCCGGCGGGGCCGTGGAACTGGCCATCGGTCTGGTGGGGGTGATGACCCTTTTCCTGGGGTTGATGAAGGTGGTGGAAAAGGGGGGGATGCTGGCCATCCTTTCCCGCCTGATCCGCCCCTTGATGGTGCGACTCTTCCCCGAGGTGCCGGCGGACCATCCGGCCATGGGGGCCATGATCCTCAACCTATCGGCCAATGCCCTGGGCCTGGGCAATGCGGCCACCCCCTTCGGTATCAAGGCCATGCAGGAATTGGATACCCTGAATTCGGAAAAGGGGACGGCCACCAATGCCATGGCCTTGTTCATGGCCATCAACACCTCTTCGGTGACCCTTTTGCCCACCGGGGTGATTGCCCTGCGGGCGGCGGCGGGCTCCATGGAACCGGCTGCCATTCTGCCCACCACCCTTTTGGCCACCATCGGTTCCTCTTTGACAGCCATCGGGGCGGCCCGGCTTTACCAGCGGTTTGCCTCACCGGCCCCGGCCCCCCTGGCCCAGTCCTCTGCCCGGGATGAGGACACGGCTGCCTATCCCCTCTGGGTTTCCCTCATGGCCCTGGCCGGGCTGGGGGCCATGATTCCCCTGGCCGTTCTCTTTGGGGCCCGGGTTTCCCCCTGGATTTTACCCGGTCTCATGACTGCCTTTCTGGTTTTCGGCCTGGTGCGGGGGGTGCAAATCTATGAAGTCTTTGTGGAGGGGGCCAAGGATGGATTCCAGGTGGCCCTGCGCATCATTCCTTACATGGTGGCCATCCTGGTGGCCGTGGGCATGTTGAGGAGTTCCGGGGCTCTGGATCTTCTGGTCCGGCTTCTGGGAAGGGTAACCACTCCACTGGGGTTGCCGGCGGAAGCCCTGCCCATGGCTTTGATGCGCCCCTTTTCAGGCTCCGGGGCCTATGGTATCCTGGCCTCTGTGATCCAGGACCCGGCCATTGGGCCGGATTCCCGGGTGGGAATGCTGGTTTCCACCCTCCAGGGATCCACCGAGACCACCTTTTATGTGATGGCGGTCTATTTTGGTGCGGTGAACGTGAAGCGGATCCGCCATGCCCTGGCTGCGGCCTTGACCGCGGACCTGGCCGGGATCATCTTTGCTGTGCTGGCCTGTTCGTTGTTTTTAAATATCTAACCCGGATATTTCACGGAATGGATTTGCCGGGTCTGCAAGGCGTAGAATCCGAAGCTGTAATGGTTTACCGCCAGGGATTCTGGAACGCGGCAGATGGGGTGAAGGCATTTCGCCCGGAGGGAGACAATTTGCGACAATGGCTCCATGGGAAATTAAGGATGGAGAGGCTTCGAGGCCAACTTTTCCAGGCCGTCCGGAGCAAATTGTCATGAAATATCCGTGCGAAAGGAGTAGACATGAAGGTAATGATTGATTTGTGTGTGGTGCCCATGGGTGTGGGATTGTCGGTGTCGGAATATGTGGCGGCCTGCCACAGGATTTTTGAAAAACGGGGTATCAAGGCCCAGCTCCACGGGTACGGAACCAACCTGGAAGGGGAATGGGACGAGGTGTTTGCCGCGGTGAAGGAATGCCATGAAGTGGTCCACGACATGGGCGCGGCCCGGATTAACACCACCATCAAGGTGGGGACCCGCACGGACCGGGATCAGACCCTCCAGGACAAGATTGATTCGGTCCAAGATAAATTAAACCAGGACAAATAAAAATAGAATAAGGGACAATCGTCTTTAACGGGCCCCTGTTCGGTGTGTGCATCACCGGGCAGGGGCCTTTTTTATTCTATACCGGGGATGTCGGCTGGTGCTGCCGGGCATACTCGTAGAGCATGATGGAGGCGGCCACGCTGACGTTGAGGCTCTGGGACTTGCCAAACTGGGGGATGGTGAGGCGTTTGACCTCGGGAAAGAGGTCGGGCTCAAAGCTGATGCCGTACTCTTCATGGCCAAAGACAAAGGCGCTTTTTTCCGGCAGTTCCACCTGGGTGATGTCCCCGCCCTGGCCCGGTTCCAGGATAAAGGGGGTGTATCCCCGTTCCACCAGGTCGGCATAGCTGGACATGAACCGGTGGTGGAATTTGGCCGGCACCCATTTGAAGGCGCCCATGGCCGGGGCCGGGTCAAAGAAATCAATGCCGATGAGGTGGATTTCATGGCAGCCGAAGGCTTCGGCGCTGCGGAAGATCTTCCCCACATTAAAGGTGGGTTTGAGGTGGTCCAGCACAATGATGCATTTGTGGACACCGGGTTTTGCCAGCATGTTTTTATTCCGCTGTCTGCGGAAACGTCTCTGGGCGGCTTCCCGCTCCGCCTTCATCATCTGTCTTATTTTATGGGGTCCCATGGGTGGGTATCCTGTTCTTTTATCTAAAAAATAATCCGCCAGGTATATACAGGTTTTTGGGGAAAATTGCAAAATGGGGGCCGGGGCAATGCGCAACCTTTGATGTTTCGCATAGGTTTTTACCATATATGGGGGGATGGGCAGGGGTGGGCTGCGGATTTACAGGAGATCCAAAAGTGCCCGGTGGATCTGTTGGGCCCAGGCCCTGTGAATGGCCGGGCCGGGGTGGAATCCGTCGGCGGCCATGGCCTTGGGATCCAGGGGGAGCTCCGGTTGGATGAACCGGCATTGGGGGCCGGCCGGATCCTGGATGCGGATGAGGTGGGCCAGGGTCTGGTTGAAAAAGTGGGCGCCCAGCCCCAGGTACCATGCCAGGGGGGGCTTGAGGGCGGGGAATTTCTCCATGGGGGGGACGGCGGAGAGGAGGATGTATCTGGCCTTGAATTTTTTGGTGAGGATCCGAATCAGGGCCTGTTGGTCCCGTCTCCACTGGGCCAGGGCAATGCCGTTTTTCACATCGTTGACCCCCAGGGAGGTGACCACGGCATCCACGGTGCGGGGGGGCGAGGCCCGGAGCATTTCAAGGACCTGGGAGGTGGTGAGGCCGCTTCGGGCCTTGAGTTCCCACTCCAGCTGCCAATTGGAATCAAAGCAATCCAGAACCTGGCCGGAGAGGGCATGGGATTGATGGGCCACCCCGCATCCGGCGGCGGCACTGTCCCCCACAATGAGGAGACGGAGTTTCGCCTCCCCCTGTCCATGTCGGCCCTTGCGGGGCCCGGGGGCTTCTTCCAGCCGGGGGGTGGCGGCCCGGATTTGTCGTCCCTGGATGATGAGAAGGGGTGCCAGGATGATTTTCAGGCATTGGAGGATGAGGGTCCTGACTTTCATGGGGCCTCCCCTGCATTGGCCCGGGCCTTGAATTGGCCGGGGGAAAGTTGGGTTTCCTTTTTAAAGGCCCGGTAAAAGGCCGACGGGGTGTTGAAGCCCACGGTGTGAGCAATGGAAAGGATTTTTAGGTCCGGTTGGGCCAGGAGCAGGGTCTTGGCCTCCTTGATTCGGTAGTGGTTGACCAGGGTATAAAAGCGGGTTCCCATGTGTTGGGTTAAAATTTGGGAAAGTTGATGGGGGCTGATGCCCAGTTGCTCTGCCAGTTCCTGTTGGGTGAGGTCTTCCCGGGTGTAGAGTCTGTCCTTTTCCATGAGGCTGTGGAGGGTTTGGGCGATGGATTCCGGGGCCAGTCCCTTGAGGTGGGATAGGGCATAGGGGCGGGGTGGCGGATTCTTTGGGGCGGTCTCGGTTGGCTGGGGCATGGGTGCCCGTTGGCCGGTGATCAGGTGGCGGCCGATGAGGGCGGTGGTGGCCAAACCGTAAAATACGTGGG
>JAKSBM010000046.1 GCA_022361135.1 Desulfobacterales bacterium
TGGGGAGCCTTGAGAACTCCGGCCGGATTTATATGGATATCCATCGCCCCAACGGGGCAATGTTAACTTGGATTTATGGGATTCGGGCGGAGGGGAGCAGCCTGACGAACAGCGGGGAAGTGGACATCACTGCCCGGGGGAGTCTGAACCTTGCCGATACCCGGGTCACGGGCATTGAGTTCACCGGAAACAATTTGACAAATACCGGTGTCTTAACCATTTCCGCCACGGGAGGCTCTTCAGCCTTGAATGGATTCAGCGATGCCCGGGCCAAAGGTATTTACACCCAGGGGAACCTGATCAATACCAGGGATATTACGGTGACGGCCGTGGGGGGAATTGAAACAACACCGAATATCTCCGGAGATGCCTATGCCCACGGCATTGAAACCGATGGAAACCTCACCCTGGATTCCCGGGGGGTGATCCGGGTCTCGGCCCAGCGTTCCCCCGGGTATACCGGTGGTCTGGTTGAGGCCCAACAGGTGAAGGTAACCTCCGGGACCACCACCATCGTGGGCTATGCCATGGAGTTGGCCCCCCAGGTGGATTTCACCGCCACCTACCAGGGGGCCATACATGTGAACAGCGGGGCCTCGGCTCAATTTTCCAATGCCGTGCTCTACCTCTCCGTGCCCGCCAACTTTGATGCCCAGGAATATTACGACATCCCCATGCTCGTCCAGGGGGCGGCCACGGCCGACCAATTTGCCAGTATTGGGGGATTGCCACCGGAGTACAAGGCCAAACTCATCAACGGCAATGGGGTGGTGCCCCAGCAAATCCAATTTTTGTTCAGCCCGGAGGATTCCGTGGCCCTCATCGGTTCCCAGGTCATGAACGAGTTCGATGGTCAACTCCACGGCATCATTGGGGATCAGATCATGACCCCGGTGCTCTTTGATTTGCTCCAATCCCAGGGCACCACGCCCCTGGGATTGGTTTCCCTGGCTTCTCCCATGGATTCGAAACCGTTCATGGCATCCCTGGGGCCCGTGCCTCCAATGATTCCGGAGTTGACCCCGGACCGCAATACCCTCTTTTTCACCCCGGTGCTCCTTTCCTCGGACCGGGATCACCCGACCCGGGGATATGATGCCCTGCGCCATGGTTTTTTGGCCGGATTTACC
Organism: Desulfobacterales bacterium; assembly: GCA_022361135.1. Next base: position 1,131 of record JAKSBM010000046.1, read on the forward strand.
CGGGAGATCACGGCAGACGAGTTCTACCTGGGGCTCCACGGGGGCCGTTCGGAAACGGAAATTGACTACCGCGGCCAGGGGTTTGAACAGCGCATGGACCAGGTGGAAAGTTATTTTCTGGGCGCCCATGCCCTTTATGTCCACGATGAACGCTGGTTTGGCTCGGCCATGGCCTCTAGCTTTTTCAGCAGCACCGATTATGCCGACCATACCCCCACCAATCGGGAGCGGGCCCACTATGATGCCATGGGAATCCGGGGGGATTTTACCCTGGGGCGCCGATGGCAGCTGGGGAATCACCATCTGATTCCCGAAGTGGGCATCAGCACCCTTTGGAACCAGCGGGATGAATTCACCACCACCAATCCGGATCACATTCCCGTGACCTATGGGGCCATGGAAGAATGGGACTTCTATGGCCGCCTGGGGCTGAGATGGCTCACCACCCTGACCACGGATTCCGGGTTGAAAATCACCCCCCATGTGGGATTGGGCCTCACCCAGATGCTCACCGACGGTGAGTTTTCCAATACCCTGACGGCCAACGACCTTCCCAAAACCGTCACCGACGGGGTGGATAAAACCCAGGCCCGCCTGGATCTTTCCCTTTCCCTCGGGGTGGAACCCTACCAGGTCATGGTGGGGTACAGCGGCTCCTGGTCCCGGGAGGTCCGCAATGACTTTCTCTGGCTGCGGCTGGGGATTTCCTTTTAATTTCCCTTCTTTCCTTGACACTTTTTGGGGGCCGACTTAAACTGTAGGACAATTAAACAATTCAGTTTCCATTGCCTTCAATTTTTCCGAAAGGAGGTATCGTGGCCCCGACATTTACCAAAATGGTTCCCAAGAAAAGTTATCAGCATTTGGTGGAAGAAATCCAAAACGCCATCTGTGACGGAGAATTCCAGGTGGGGGAGCGTCTGCCCTCGGAATTGAAGTTGGCAGAATTATTCTCCACCTCCCGGGGGACGGTGCGGGAGGCCCTCCGGGTCCTGGAGCAGAAGGGGCTGGTGGGCATTAAAACCGGGGTCCGGGGCGGGCCCGTGGTCAAGGGGGCAAGCACCGATGCCATGAGTGATTCCATTGGTCTGCTCATCCGCCATCACAAGGTTTCCCTGGCCGAACTCAGCGAATTCCGTGAATTGTTGGAGGGCCATGTGGCCGCCCAGGCCGCCCGCACGGCCACCCCGGAGCAGCGGGATGAATTGGTGGGGATCATGGCCGGTATCAAGGCCATTGCCTATGGTGAAACACCCCCCGGGGACTGGGATGCCTTCAATGCCCAGGATGCCCGTTTCCATCGGGCCCTGGCCCATGCCGGGGGCAATCCATTGATCCGGGCCAACCTGGATACCCTCCATGAAAACATCCAGACCTATTTTGCCCAATACCTTCCCTTTAAACCCATCTATCTGGTTGAAAACGTCAACAGCCTGGGGGCCATCCTCAATGCCGTGTTGAGCCGGAATCCCGAAGAGGCACGGAATCGGGCCGTGGCCCATGTGCGGAAGTTCACCCAGTTCATGGAGCAGAATCGATGAAACCCATTTTCCGCATCCAACGGTATTCGGTCCACGACGGTCCCGGCATCCGGACCACCCTCTTTTTCCAGGGCTGTCCCCTGGCCTGTGCCTGGTGCCACAATCCGGAAAGCCAGGCCATGGCACCGAAGCTGGAGTCCCGGGACATTGAAGCCCAGTTGGCCCGGCTCATGGTTGAAATTGAAAAGGATGTGATTTTCTTTGACGAATCCGGGGGCGGAGTCACCTTTTCCGGGGGGGAACCCCTGGTCCAGGCTGAATTGCTCATGGCCTTGGTCTCGGCCTGCCGGGAACGGGAAATCCACACCTGCCTGGACACCTCGGGCTTCGGTCCAAAGCAGGCCTTGATCCAGGCGGCCCGGGCGGTGGATCTGGTTCTCTACGACCTTAAACTCATGGATGATTCGTCCCATGAAAAATTTACCCGGGTCTCCAATGCCCGGATTCTGGGGAACCTAAAGGCCCTCTCCGACCTGGGGGATGTGGCCGTGAAACTGCGGTTCCCTATGATTCCCGGGATCACGGATTCCAATGAAAACATCGGGGCAATGATGGATTTCCTCCGGGATCAAACCCGGTTCCGGGAGATTTACATCCTGCCCTTTCACAATATTGCCCAGAATAAATACCGGCAATTGAATATGGACTATGACCTGGAGGCGCTTTCCCCACCGGATCCCGGGGATGTGGCAGCCCTCCGTCAACGATTTGAAACCCAGGGTTTTACCACCCACATCGGGGGATAAGATATGACACCACGAGTTGAAGCATTGCGCAGGGAAAGTCTGGACCGCCCCGTTACCCTGTCCCATGAGCGGGCAGCCTTGGTGACGGCATTTTATAAGGACCGGAGGGGGCTGGATGAAGGTGTGTCCGTCCAGCGGGCACGTTGTCTGGCCCATATTCTGGCCAACAAGGCAATTTATATCGGAGACGGGGAACTCATCGTGGGGGAGCGGGGGCCGGTGCCCAAGGCCGTGCCCACCTATCCGGAAATCTGCCTCCATTCCTTGGAGGATCTGGAAATTTTGGATTCCCGGGAAAAGGTTGCCTATGGGGTTTCGGCTGAAACCCGGCGCATCTATGAAGAGGAGATCATTCCCTTTTGGACGGGGCGAACCATCCGGGACCGGATTTTCAATGCCATGGCACCGGAATGGAAGGCCGCCTTTGAAGCCGGTGTGTTTACTGAATTCCAGGAACAGCGCTCCCCCGGCCACACCGCCGGCGGGGATCTGATCTATCGAAAAGGCTTCGGGGATCTCAAGGCCGACATTGCCGCCCGCATGGGACAGCTGGATTATACCCGGGATGACCAGGCCCTGGATAAAAAGGAGGTGTTGCAATCCCTGGACATTGCCGCCGATGCCCTGATCATCTTTGCCCATCGCCATGCAGACGCTTTGGAGGAAATGGCCGGCAGGGAAACCGATCCCACACGCCGGGCCGAACTCATCTCCATGGCCCAGGTTTGCCGCCGGGTGCCCGAGCATGGGCCCCAGACCTTCCGGGAGGCGTTGCAATATTATTGGTTCCTCCACGTGGGGGTGATCACCGAACTCAACCCCTGGGATGCCTATAATCCCGGCCGTCTGGACCAGAACCTTTATCCCTTTTACAAACGGGATCTGGAGGAGGGGCGTCTGACCCCGGAGGAAGCCCGGGAGCTGCTCTCCTGCTTCTGGATCAAATTCCACAACCATCCGGCCCCGCCCAAGGTGGGGGTGACGGCCAAGGAGAGCAATACCTATGTGGATTTTTGCACCATCAACCTGGGGGGACTCACCCCGGACAACCGGGACGGGGTCAATGATTTGACCTGGCTGCTCCTGGATGTCATTGAGGAGATGCGGCTGCTCCAGCCCAGTTCCATGATCCAGGTTTCCAAGAAAAATCCCGACCGGTTCATCAACCGGACCCTGAAAATCCTGGCCACGGGATTTGGCCAGCCCTCCATCTTCAACACCGATGCCATTGTCCAGGAGATGGTCCTCCATGGAAAATCCATGGCCGACGCCCGTCTGGCCGGCGCCTCGGGCTGCGTGGAGGCCGGGGTCTTCGGCAAGGAAGCCTATATCCTCACCGGCTATTTTAACCTGCCCAAAATTCTGGAACTCACCCTGAATAATGGGCTGGATCCCCGCACCGGGAAATTATTGGGGTTGGAAACCGGCTATGCCCATCGGTTTGAAACCTTTGATCAACTCATGGCGGCCTTCCAGCGACAGGTGGAATATTTTGTGAACATTAAGATCCGGGGATCCAACACCATTGAACAGATCAACGCCCGGTACATGCCCGTGCCCCTGCTTTCACTGGCCACGGAGGATTGCATAGAAAATGCCCGGGATTACAACCAGGGCGGGGCCCGGTACAACAACGCCTATATCCAGGGGGTGGGCATGGGTACCCTCACCGATTGCCTGGCCGCAATCAACCAGACCGTCTATGAAGAGGGAACCATTGCCATGGCCGATCTTCTGGACGGGCTGGAATCCAATTTCGCCCACAACGATCTGCTCCGGCACAAGCTGCTCAAGGCCCCCAAGTACGGCAATGACGATGACCGGGCCGACCATATCCTGGGCCGGGTCTTTGACATCTATCACAATGCCGTCACCAATCAGCCCAATACCCGGGGCGGGGTGTATCGCATCAACCTTTTGCCCACCACCTGCCATGTCTATTTCGGCGAGGTCATCGGGGCCCTGCCCGACGGGCGAAGGGCGGGCCTGCCCCTGAGTGAGGGGATTTCCCCGGTCCAGGGCGCGGATTGTTGCGGCCCCACCGCCGTGCTCAAATCCGCAGGTAAAATCGACCATCTGCGAACCGGCGGCACATTGCTCAACCAGAAATTCCTGCCGGAGTTCCTGGAAAGCGATGCCGGTCGCAAGGCCGTGGTCCACCTGGTGCGCTCCTACTTTAAAATGGACGGCCACCACATCCAATTCAATGTGGTTTCCGAAGAAACCTTGAGGAAGGCCCAGGAGAACCCCGGGCAATACCGGGATCTCATCGTCCGGGTGGCCGGGTATTCCGATTATTTCATCAACCTCACCCCGGCCCTCCAGGAGGAGGTCATCCGCCGCACCGCCCATTGTAATCTTTGATGGCTGAGGTCTTTTATGGTGATTCTCAAAATAAGGTTCCGATTGAATGTGCCTTTGCCCATTTGATTTGAAGGTTTTTCTTCCCACCCGGCGCTGACGGGGGGAGGAAGATTCCACTGCCATCGCCTGATCCTCCGGGTATGATTGGCAGATTTAAAATAATGTTCCCATTGAATGGGGCCAAAATTAAACCCCGGTCTCCACAGATAGTGGGGACCGGGGTTTCTATTCTGGGCGGACACGGTGATCTTGTCGCCCTTGGGCTTCAGGGTCGTGGTTAACCCAGGATTTTTTCACGATCCGGATCGTAGAGGGGGGCCAGGGAAACCTGGGCCGGGTAGATTTTCCCGGCAATGTTGATTTCCCAATTCCCCTCTCCAATCCATTTCCGGGTTACGGGTTGGTCGGCCTCGATCATGAA
>JAKSBM010000106.1 GCA_022361135.1 Desulfobacterales bacterium
GTCCTTGGGTGGGGGAGGGGGCCAGGATGCGATGGGCTTCCCTCTCTAAATCCGCCTGCTCGGTGAGAATTTCATCCTTCTGGTCCGGCGAGATCACAGCGGCGGTCACTAGGATATCGCCAATCATTTTTTTTAGTCTGGATTTTCGGAAGGATTCTCGCTGAACGGCCAATGCGTCCTTTACCTCCGCCGGAGTGGCATATTCCTTTTCCACGGCAATGCGGCCGAATTCCTCCCCGCTCTTTTTGATGACCAGGTAATCGTGGATGAGGCGGAGGAGTTCCACCTGGTAGCGGGTGGCAAATTTCTGGGCAATGAGAAGGTCCCCACCGTCATCGTCTTCCCGGGGGTGGAGGGTTTCCAGGGAATGGATATGGCGGCTTTGTTCCGGGGTGATGGTGCCGTATTGAAGGGCCAGTGCCGTGAGGCTGGGAATCTGATATCGGTCCACAATGTCCTTCCAAAAAGGAGGTTGGTTATTGCCGATGCCCGGAAATGACATGTCCGCAACAGGGATTCCGAAGGATGGGGAAACTTATTTTTCCCGGATCCCATCCCCGTTGTTCCCAGGCAAATTGTACGACGTATTCAGGCAGTGATTCAGAATAGTGAATTTGGGGGGGAATGTAAACCAATGATCCACATTCCCTTGGGGGGAGGGGATCGACGGGACGATCCCCTGGATGGGTCTAGTAATAGGCGCTTAAATCAATGTGGGCTTCCACATGTTCCTTGAGAAGGTCATAATCCTTCTCCTTTTGGGCCAATAAATCCGGTCCGGGAACATCCACCTCGGCCAGACCGATGGCATCCAGCCATTTCCGGGTCACGGCCACCGTGTCGAAAAAACCATGGACATAGGTACCCATGACCCGGCCGTCTCCGGCCATGCAGCCGTCGGTTTCCCGGCAGGGGGTTTGGTTCCGGGTGGTGATGTCCACCAGGGAACGGCCCTGGCTGGGTTGGGTCAGATGGGTGGCTCCCATGTGAATTTCATAGCCCTGGCCCCGGGCCCCGCCCCAGGAAAAATCACTCAAGGTGGTGGTTTTTGGTGCCTTGAGGATGGTTTCCACGGGGAGGAGGCCCAGGCCGGTGGTGTCCCCGGGTTGCCCTTCCAGTCCATGGGGGTCGGCAACCTTTTGTCCCAGCATCTGGTAACCGCCGCAGATGCCCAGGAGATGACCTCCCTGGCAATGGTATTGATCCAGGGCTTGGCCAAATTCATTTTTCAGCCATTCCAGATCCTGGCGGGTGTTTTTGTA
>JAKSBM010000710.1 GCA_022361135.1 Desulfobacterales bacterium
GTGGCCAGTTTTTCCCCTTCATCAAAGTTCAGGAGATTCACAATGGCCTTGCCCAGGGAGGAACGACCGGCCATAGGCAGTTCATAAACTTTGGACTGGTAGACCTTGCCGAAGTTGGTGATGAACAGGAAGGTGGCATGGGTGGAGGCCACAAAGAGATGCTCCACAAAATCATCAGATTTGGTGCCCATGGCAGTTTTACCTTTACCGCCCCTGTGCTGGCTGGCGTACAGGGTAACCGGGTTCCGTTTGATGTATCCGCTCCGGGTAACGGTGACCACCATATCTTCTTCCGCAATCAAATCTTCAATGCTGATTTCCGCCGTGCTTTCAACGATCCGGGTCCGGCGTTCATCTCCGAAGGTTTCACTCAGCTCGTTCAGCTCGTCCTTAATCAGCCCGCGGACAACGGTTTCACTGCCCAAAATTTCCTTGAACCAGGCAATGTCTTTCAGCAATTCGTTGTACTCGTTTTCAATCTTCTCACGTTCCAGGCCGGTGAGGCGCTGGAGCCGCATGTCCAGAATGGCCTGGGCCTGGATGGCAGTGAGACTGAAATTTTCAATGAGACCGTTCTTGGCCTCTTCCGGGGAACGGGAGGCTCGAATCAGGGCCACCACATCATCCAGGTTATCCAGGGCGATCTTGAGACCTTCCAGAATATGGGCCCGTTCTTCGGCCTTGCGCAATTCATAGCGGGTCCGCCGGACAATGACGTTTTTCCGGTGGTCAATGAAGTGGTTCAGAATGCCTTTAAGGGTCAGCAGTTCCGGGCGGCCATTGACCACGGCCAGGAAGATGATACCAAAACTGGTCTGGAGGTTGGTGTGCTTGTACAGCTGATTGATCACCACCTCGGCAATCTGATCCCGCTTCAACCCAACGGCAATGCGCATGCCGTCCCGGTCGGATTCATCCCGGACATAGGAGGCACCGGTGATGACCTTGTCCCGCATGAGCTCGGCAATTTTTTCCACCACCTTGGGCTGGTTGACCTGGTAGGGCAGCTCGGTGACAACAATGGTCTCCCGTCCGGTTTTCTTATTTTCCTCCACCTCGACCTTGGCCCGCAGGGTGATAATACCGCGGCCGGAGCTGTAGGCTTCATGGATCCCCTTGGCCCCGTAAATATGACCATAGGTGGGAAAGTCCGGGCCGGGGATA
>JAKSBM010000360.1 GCA_022361135.1 Desulfobacterales bacterium
AAGACCGTATGTACCGGTGTTGAAATGTTCCGGAAGCTGCTGGACGAAGGTCAGGCTGGCGACAACGTTGGTCTGCTGCTCCGTGGCACCAAGAGAGATCAGTTAGAACGTGGCCAGGTTGTATCCAAGCCCGGTACCATCACTCCCCATACCAAGTTCAAGGCAGAAATGTACGCCCTGTCCAAAGAAGAAGGTGGACGTCATACTCCTTTCTTCACCGGTTACAGACCTCAGTTCTTCTTCAGAACCACTGACATCACTGGTGTTCTGACTCTGGAAGACGGCGTTGAAATGATCATGCCTGGCGACAATGCCACCATCAACGTTGAACTGATCAACCCCATCGCAATGGAAAAAGAACTCCGGTTCGCTATCCGTGAAGGTGGTCGTACTGTTGGTGCCGGCGTTATCGCTGAAATTACAGAATAAGGTTTAAGAAAGAAACGATATTATCATGTTGAAAACTAAAATCAGAATCAGGCTCAAGGCCTATGACCATAAGCTGCTTGATCAGTCTTCACTGGATATCGTTGATACGGCAAGGAAAACCGGCGCCAGAATCGTGGGGCCGGTTCCCCTTCCCACTCGTATCAATAAGTTCACAGTGTTGAGATCACCGCACGTGAACAAGAAATCCCGTGAGCAGTTCGAGATTAGAACTCACAAGAGAATGATGGACATTCTCGAACCGACTCAGCAGACTGTAGACGCTTTGATGAAGCTGGATCTTTCTCCTGGCGTCGACGTAGAGATTAAATTATAGGTCAATAACAGGAACAACAAGATATGAACGGAATACTTGGAAGAAAAATCGGGATGACCAATGTGTTTTCCAACGATGGGAAACTCGTTCCTGTTACGGTCGTACAGGTCGGCCCCTGTGTTGTTACACAGGTTAAAACAACGGAAACCGATGGGTACAACGCCGTTCAGCTGGGATTTGATGAAAAGTCCGTAGAAAAGTTGAACAAGCCCATCGCTGGTCATTTGAAAAAAGCATGTGACAAGGGCTTCAGAGTTCTGAAAGAGTTCAGAACCGAAGAAGCTGCAGATCTGGAACTCGGATCTGAGGTTACCATTGATATGTTCTCCGTGGGAGACAAGGTAACCATCGCCGGAACCTCAAAGGGTCGCGGTTTCCAGGGTACTATCAAGAGACACGGCTTCAGCCGTGGTCCTGAAACCCATGGTAACAGAAACCATAGAAAACCCGGTTCAATCGGTAACTCTGCATGGCCTGGAAAGGTCATTAAAGGTAAAAAACTTCCTGGACACATGGGTGTTGACAGAGAAACTGTCAAAAACCTCACCATTGTGGACATTAAAAAGGAAGAAAACCTTCTCCTTGTAAAGGGAGCCGTTCCCGGAGCCAAAACTGGCCTTCTGGAACTCTACAAAAAATAGAATAAGTAAGTTGATGTTACCAGCCCGCTAAGGGTTGGGTAAATGCGGCTATGGGTATTGCATTAGAAATCGCAGTGATGCATAGCTGATCAAAAATTAAGAGGAAGAATATGGCTGCTGTCGATGTATTAAACAGTGCAGGTGATAAGGTTTCCCAAACCGATCTGCCTGACGAAATATTCAACATTCCGGTTAAGACAAGCGTTCTTCATGAAGTAGTTCGGTCCCAGCTCGTATCTAAACGTGCCGGGACAGCTGCGTCTAAAACACGGGGAATGGTATCTGGAAGTACCAAAAAACTTTTCCGTCAAAAAGGTACCGGCAACGCCCGTGCCGGTAGCATTAAATCGCCCCTTAGAAAAGGTGGCGGTGTTATCTTTGGGCCCTCCCAGCGTTCCTACGCATATAAAGTACCCAAAAAAGTCCGTAAGCTGGCCCTGAAAATGGCCCTCAGCTCCAAAGTCACCGACGAAAACATTTTCGTTATTGACGACCTGAAGCTTGAAGAGATCAAAACCAAAGAACTGGCTAAGGTTCTTGGCAACCTGAATCTTCAGGACCTTCTGATCGTGTCTGATTCCGAAGACATGAATCTGCTTCTGTCCTCCAGAAATATCCCTGATGTGAAGGTTATCAAAACCGCAGGTCTTAATGTCTACGATATTTTGAAGTTTAAAAACCTTCTTCTGGTTGAGTCAACCATTGAAAGCATCAAAGGGAGGTTAGGTTAAAATGAAAGAATACGA
>JAKSBM010000181.1 GCA_022361135.1 Desulfobacterales bacterium
ACCACGGAGGCGGTCATGAAGCCGATGACGAATTTGGGGAACCGGTACCAGATTTCCATGAGGCCGACCTTGTTGCCGGTTTCTTCGGCTTCCACCTTGGTGGTGAAGTAGAGGGCCACACAGAAGGCCATGACGCCGATGAGAACGTTCTGGATCATCTTGATGGTGGCGGCCACGTTCAGGGCCTTTTCACCCAGGAAGGCACCGGCAGCAGCCACGGCGCCGGTGGCATCGATGGTACCGCCCATCCAGGCACCGCCCAGGATTTCCATCTTATCCGAGGGGAAAAACCCATGGATAATGGCGGGCATGACGATCATCATGATGGAGGTAAAAATCAGGGAAAGACCAACGGCCAGGGTCAGCTCTTCCTTTTTGGCCTTACAGGCCGATGCCGTGGCAATGGCCGCAGAAACACCGCAGACGGACATGTCCGAACAAATGGTGGCATTGAGGCGCTTGGACGGAATCTTGATGATTTTCTGCCCCACCCAATAGGTGGTCAACCAGACAATGGGGGTCACCACCCAGGCCACGAAGATACCGGCGGTGCCAATGGTGATGATTTTTTCAAAGAGGATCTTGGCCCCCAGGAGAACCAGGCCGGTCTTGATGTAGTATTCCGTCTGGATGGCGGGCATGACCCACTTGGGGGTTCCCACGGTGTTGGAAATCAGCATGCCGAAGAAAATGGCCCAGGCGGCATAGCCGATGCCGTAATGTTTCATGGTGGCCTGGTTGGCCGCCAGGTGGGCAATGATACTCACCAGGAAGATAAAGCCGAAGGCCTTCACAAACCCGGTGAAGGAATTCCCCATGAATTTCATGCCAATGCCGAAGAAGATAGCAAAGGCACCGCCCAGGATCAGGAGATATCCAAACTGGTTATATGGCTTGGCCGCCTTCACCTTTTTCTTGGCCTTGCCCTCCATGAGCTTGGCGTTCCGCCATTCCTTGATGCGTTCCTTGGCCGTGTCATTGAGGTGGGCCTCACGGAAACCTGCTTCTTCTGCGGCGGTTTCGGCCGCCAGGGCCGCAGTCAAGGCCACCCCGGTTTTCACCTTGGCGGCTTCGTATTTTTCCTGGGCCTTGGCCTTTTTCACATCCGCCGCACCCTGGGACATGTAAAAGGCATCCAGGGGATTGGAAGCCCATTTATGGGTTTTCTTGGACAGGGTTTTCAGCCATTTCCCCAGGGGGATGTCCATGGCCTTGACCTTGGATTTGGCATCGGACATCTGATACCAGGCAATGGTTTTAAACGCATCTGTTCGATGGGCGGCGGCCGAATACTTGGCTTCGGCCTTGATCAGTTTGGCCTTCATATTCCCGGCCTGGGGAAAATAAATCAGCATCCCGGCAATGAGGATGATAAAGCCCAGCCAGATGGCCCACCAATCCTCCTTTTTCCACATTTCCGACCATTCCCATCTTCCGATATCCCGGACGACTTGAGTCCCTTCCGACATAATGCACCTCCATTAATTAATTCATCATCTCACTTACCCGGAACCCGGGTTTGTCTATCTTTCCCCCATAGAGAGCAAGTGATGTGCCACGGGGTGGTATTTTTTTTAACCTTAAAATTCAAGGGGTTAAAAAAGGCGATTTTTCCAGGTGCCAACTCCAGTTTACAGGGGTGGGTAGTCAAGGATGCAGGCCATCTTGCTTTTTTTACTGGGATTTTTTATGTTAGGGCCCATTATTTAGGAGGTCCCCACATGGTATCCAATACCTTTAACTTACGATTTAAATTCATCCTGGGTCTGGTCATGTTTGCCCTGGCATTGGGCTTGTGCATTGGCGTGATCATGTATTTCCATCTCAACTCCATCATGAAATCGGAAATCAGCCAACGCTCCCGCATGCTCCTGGCCCAGTCCGATGCAGTCCAGGATTATGTAAAAACAGAGCTGCGCCCCACCATGTTTGCCACCCTTCCCGAGGGAAGCTTCATCATCAAGGCCATGTCCTCATCCTATATTTCCCGGGCGGTGATGGCCCGGCTCAATATCAAGGATGCATCGGAATACCGTTACCGGCGGGTTTCCCGGAACCCCAGGAACCCCGACTCCACACCCGATGATCTGGAACGGGAATTGATCCGATACTTCAACGAAAACAGGGATAAAAAATTCTGGGAGGACAATGCCCGTGTCCAGGGGGCGGAATACCGGCTGGTGGCCCGACCGGTGACCTTCAATGAAAGCTGCATGAGCTGCCACGGGGATCCCTCGGAAGCGCCGGACGAATTAATCCGCATCTACGGCCGGGACAATGGCTTTCACTACACCGTGGGGGAAGTGGGGGGCGTGGTCGTGGCCGGTTTCCCCGTGGCCCAGATCAAAAGCCCCACCCAGGAACTCACCCTGCAATACATCAGCCTCTACGTCCTGGGCATCTTCATCTTTGCCGGCATGATCAGCCTCTTCTTCGACCGCCTGGTCATGAAAAATCTCCAGAACCTTTCCCAAATATTCAAGAATCGGTTTTCAGGGGAGGCCGAACAGAGCATCATCCAAAAGCTGGAAAAAAAGGATGAAATTGAAGGCCTCATCGAAGGGGTGGACGAGCTGGCCCATTGCCTCTCCACCACCCGGAAGGAATTGGAAAACCACAGCCAGAACCTGGAAGTGATGGTGGAAGAGCGGACCCTGGCCCTGAAGCAAAAGGCCAAAAAACATCTGGGGGATGTCCATCTCTTTGTGGATCTGCTCTCGGGATTCGGGGAATCCGTGGACACCCGGCAACTCATCTCCAGCCTGTTGGAAAGTGTGGGACGCCGTTACGGAGCCGACCAGGTGGTCTACCATTGCACCGTGGTGTCGGAAAATTATTATACCTGGAAAAAAAGCGATCCCATCCCCCCCTTGACCGCCGAGGTCAAAGATCTGCTCTGGAAAAACGAAGTCCTGATCCAGGATCCCCAATGGTATATCCCGGTGAAGTCCCCGGAAAGCCATTGGGGCATCCTCTCCATTTCATGGCCCCATCCCTTGGCCTACCCGGATTTGGACCCGGAAATCCTTTTGGCCCTGGGCCAGCAGGTGGGGGTTCTCATCGAGAACATCCATGCCTTTTCCGACATCCGCCTCCAACACGACATGCTCCAATCGGTGTTTGAAGGGATTTCAGATCCCCTCCTCCTCATTGACGAGGAATGCCACATCATCATCGCCAACTCGGGCAGCTGGGAAATTTTGAAACAGGAACGCCACATTGCCCGGGAAAGGGAGCTGAAACAATTCATCTGCCAAAGCCGGAACAGCGCCGAAAGCTGCGATATTCTCAACCAGGTTCTGGAAACGGGCAAGGCCGTCAACGGTGAAGTCCGCACCCCGGACAACCAATATTTTTCCCTGGATCTCTACCCCCTGCCCCGCCAGGAGCCCATGGCCCAATCCGGAATGAAGATCGTCCTCTATGCCCGGAACATCACCCTGGAAAAACAGATGGGGGAACGTCTCCAACAGGCGGAACGACTGGGGGCCATCGGGAAATTGGCCGCCGGCATTGCCCACGAGATCAACAACCCCCTGGGGGTGATCCAATGCTACACCGACCTGATCAAGGATGCGGTGAAGGACCCGGAAACCCTGGAGGACATCCAGGTGATCTCCACCCACACCCGCAACGCCCAAAAGGTGGTCCAGGACCTGCTCAACCTTTCCCGGCCCAAAAAATCCATTTCGGGCAGCTGCCGGGTCAACCCGGTGATTGAACAGGGGCTCCAGGTTTTCAGAACCCAGGCCGGCCTGCGGGACATCCAACTGAAAACCGACCTCACCCCGGATCTGCCTCCGGTGAAATGCGATGCCGCCACCCTGGAACAGATATTGACCAACCTTTGGCTCAATGCCGTGGATGCCCTCCAGGAATCCGGGGACACCATTTCCATCGCCACCCGGGAGACGGGGGACGGAGAAGTCCGATTGGATATTTCCGACAACGGCCCCGGCATACCCGAGGACATCAAAAACCGGATCTTTGATCCCTTTTTCACCACCAAGGATGTGGGCAAGGGCACCGGCCTCGGGCTTTCCCTGGTCTATGGATTTGTCACGGAAATGGGGGGACGCATCCGATTGAAAACCGAGGGAAAAACCTGTTTTTCCATCTACCTTCCCATTGACCCCACCCGGGAAAGCCCGGACCTGGAAATCTGAGGAGAGATACCATGACTGAATTTGCACTGCTTGTGGTGGATGACGACGCCGACTTTCTCAAGGGAATGATCCGTCATTTAAAGAAAAAATATACGGGAATTGAAATCCTGGGGGAAACCTCGGGGGAGGCGGCCTTGGGGGTTCTGGACAGCCGGGAAATCGGGGTAATGCTCTCGGATCTGCGCATGCCCGGCATGGACGGCCATGAACTCCTCACCCGGGGATTGAAGATCAATCCCCATCTGTGCACCATCATGGTCACGGGATATGCCACCGTGGAAAATGCGGTCCAGGCCCTGAAAACCGGGGCCTGGGATTTCATCACCAAACCCGTGGATCGGGAAACCCTCTACCTCACCGTGGACCGGGCCCTCCAGCACTATGAACTGGCCCGGGAAAACAAACGGCTCCAACAATTGGTCTCCCGGCTCAGCGCCGGGGAAAGTCTGCCCTGGCAGAGTCGGGCCATGAAACAGCTCCAGGAAAAAGTTTCAGCCATCGCCGTTACCGATTACACCGTCCTGGTCACGGGGGAATCCGGAGCGGGCAAGGAATTCATCGCCCGGCAGATCCACGCCCTTTCCCCCCGGGCCCAGGCCCAGTGCCATGCCCTGAACTGCCCGGCCATCCCGGAACAATTGCTGGAAAGTGAACTCTTCGGCCATGTCAAAGGGGCATTCACCGGGGCGGAACGGAACCGGGAGGGATTTTTCATGGCCGCGGACAAGGGGACCCTGATCCTGGATGAAATCGGGGACATCAATCCGGCCGTCCAGGCCAAATTGTTAAAATTCCTCCAGGACCGCACCGTAAAACCCGTGGGTTCCAGCCAGTCCCGCATCGCCGATGTACGCATCATCGCCTTGACCAACCAGGACCTCAAGGACAAAATCAACGATAAAAGCTTCCGGGAGGACCTCTATTACCGCCTCAACGTCCTCTCCCTGGTGGTCCCCCCCCTGCGGGAACGGAGGGAGG
>JAKSBM010000131.1 GCA_022361135.1 Desulfobacterales bacterium
ATCCCTTCCCGGGGACCGGATCATCGACGGTCAAAGCCTGCTCCCTTCCCTCACGGGTCAGGCGCAAATGTCCCAACCCCGACAATTTTTCTACTTCCACGGCAACCAGCTCATGGGGATTCGCAACCAGGAGATGAAATACATCGACCTCCCCTTCCCCGCCCTTTTTGACCTGGATCGGGATCCGTCGGAGGCCTACAACCTCATCCAGGAAAATCCCCAGGGCACAGACACGCTTTCAAAACAGCTTGAAGCCTGGGAATCAAAACTCTACGACAATTCCAGGGGATGGCTCTAACCCCTTGGGCAAAATGCCTTCCCCCAATCCGCCGGGTTTCAGAGGCGCTTGCTGTCAACCATGACAGCCCCGACACCCTGAAGACCTGCCAAATTCACTTCGCGAAAATCCAGCTTACCCGGGGGATTCTCGCCGGAAATCATATTGACAGGTCCATGATTTTTCTGCTAACCATTTGAACCGACCAGTCAGTTTATAAATACATACCCCAGGAGATTCCATGGAAGAGACAGAATTTGCCATTTCCCGATATCCCGATACCCAAACGGTGATGGGGGACTTGAATCGACTCATTTCCCAACCCATCCGACGCTTGAAACCCAGTGCATTGGCAACCTACCTGGCACACTTCGATGAAAAATGCGCCAAATCCAAAGAACAGATCCAGGAAGCCAAGGCTTTTATCCCCGGTGGTGTTCAGCACAACCTGGCGTTTAATCATCCCTTCCCCCTGGTCTTTACCAAGGCCCTGGGTCCCCATCTCTGGGACCTGGACGGCAACCAATACATTGACTTCCTCCAGGCCGGCGGCCCCACCCTGTTGGGCTCCAATCCGGACACGGTGCGGGAACAGGTCATTGACCTGCTAAATACCACCGGACCGGTCACGGGACTTTTCCATGAATTCGAACTCAAGCTGGCCCAAAAGGTTGCCCAGCACATGGCCGGGGTGGACATGTTCCGCATGCTGGGTTCCGGCACCGAGGCGGACATGGCCGCCATCCGCATTGCCCGCCTGGCAACGGGGAAAAAATACATCCTGAAAATGGGGGGAGCCTACCACGGTTGGAGCGACCAATTGGCTTACGGCATCCGCCTTCCGGGCACCCGTCACATGGAAGCCCATGGGGTGCCCAAAAATTGTTTCAAATATACCCAGGAATTTTTCCCCAATCGCATTGAATCCCTGGAACGGAAGCTCTGGCTCAATAAATTCCGGGGAGGCACTGCGGCCGTGATCATGGAGCCCATTGGGCCAGAAAGCGGCACCCGCCCCATTGACAAGGATTTCAACGCCCAGGTCAGGGAACTCTGTGACAAATACGGGGCCCTGCTCATATTTGACGAGGTGGTCACGGCCTTCCGACTGGGCATGGGCGGTGCCCAGGGCTATTTCAATGTTGTTCCCGATCTCACGGTCTTCGGCAAAATCATCGCCGGGGGTTATCCCTCGGCCGGAGGATTGGGCGGCAAGAAAGAATACATGCAATACTTGGCCGCCGGTATCCAGAGCGGCAGCAAAAAGGCCCTGGTGGGCGGCACCATGGCCGCCAACCCATTGAGTTCCGCCGCCGGTTATGTAACCCTGTGCGAATTGGAAAAAAACCAGTCCGCCCAAAAGGCAGGCCGGGCAGGAGACCGTCTCACCCGGGGGTTAAAAAAACTGATCAAAAAACATGAGCTGCCCTTTGTTGCCTTTAACCAGGGCAGTATCTGTCATCTGGAAACCGTGGGCACCATGCTCTTCCACGTCCCCTGGGAAAGGCCCTGGAAAATCCCTTCGGTGATCAAGGAAATCCACGCCCGCAAGGCGGTGATGGAAGAGATGGGAGCGGCATACATGGCCGAAGGCATTGTCAGCCTGGCCGGATCCCGGCTTTATACCAGTGCGGCAGATACCGACGAAATCATTGACCAGGCCCTGGAGGGCTTTGACCGGGTATTTCAAAACATTGAATAATTCAGGCAAGGAGTAACCATGTCGTATATAAAGGAAAGGGAAATCGTCTGCCAATGCGGAAAAACCCTGCTGGAACGGGGGCTGGTGGAAGGAACCTGGGGCAATTGCAGCCTGCGCATCGATGACCGGCTCATGGCCATTACCCCCAGCGGCAGGCGGTATGAGGATCTGACACCGGATGACATTGTGATCATGGATTACCATACCCTGGAATACCAGGGCCATATCAAGCCCTCATCGGAAAAACGGCTCCACGGCGAAATCTACAAGACCCGAAAGGATATCCAGGCCGTGGTCCACACCCACCAACCCCATGCCTCGGCCGTGGCCGCCGCCCGGAAAACCGTCCCCCCCATCCTGGATGACCAGGCCCAACTCCTGGGTCCGGATATTAAATGCGCAGCCTATGCCCTGCCCAACACCAAAAAAATTGTCCGCACCACCCTCAAGGCATTGAAGGGGCGCTTTGCCGCCCTCATGGCCAACCATGGGGCCATCACCATTGGTCGCTCCATGGAGGAGGCCGTCACCGCCGCCCTGGTTCTGGAAAAAACCTGTAAGGCATACATTGAGGCAGAATTCATCGGCGGAGCAAAAAAATTAAAATGGATTGAAGCCTGGCCCATGCACAAGGCCTATCTCTGGCTCTACTCCAAAAAGAAGGAATCCAATCAATAATTCAAAGCGCCTCCTCCAGGATCAGGAATGAAGACAATTTGATCCCAACAAAAAAAGAGGGCATGGGTGGATTTGGCTGAAACATCAACCACCTATGCCCCTTGCCCACAAATGGCTTTGAAACCGCTTGGGCCGTCTCATTCCATTGTCTCATGTATCTCCGATA
>JAKSBM010000289.1 GCA_022361135.1 Desulfobacterales bacterium
ATATCACCAAGACCACGGCCCCCCATGCCCTTTCCTATACCTTGACCACCCCCCATGGTTTGCCCCACGGCCATGCCGTGGCCCTGGTTCTGGGACGTTTTTTTCCCATCAATGCAGAATTGATGACCCAGGCTGGGGAGGGCGGTTGCCATATGGAATCCCTCTATGGCTTGTTGGGTTGCAAGGATGCCCGGGAATGTGAGGCGTTGTGGTACGGCCTCATGGAAAAGATCGGCCTGGATACCGACTTGGAAAAGCGGGGGATATTGGCACCGGGCTGCCTGGACCGAATTGTGGACAACGTGAATCTGGAACGGTTGAAAAACCACCCGGTCCCTTTGGCCCGGGAGGATCTGTTGCGGGTGTTTATGGGGTAGGTGGATTGCAGTCGGGGAGGCACGCCGGTGTATGCGTTGCCTCCCGGGGGATTGATTTCAGGGGCAAAAAATAAAGGTTACAATTGTTCAATCAACATGGGCATCACTTGGAAAAGGTCTCCAACGATGCCGTAGTCGCACTTTGAAAAGATGGGGGCTTGGGCGTCGGTATTGATGGCCAGAATCATCTTGGAATTACTCATGCCGGCAAAATGCTGGGCCGTCCCTGATATTCCGCAGGCAATGTACAGGTCGGGGGCCACGGTTTTTCCTGTTTGCCCGATCTGTAGGCTGTGGTGTGCATACCCCAGATCCACTGCCGCTCTGGATGCTCCCACTGCAGCGCCGAGTTTTTGGGCCCAGGTATTGAGCAATTGAAAATTTTCGGCAGACCCCACCCCCCTTCCTCCTGAGATAATGAGGGATGCTTCGGAAATGTCCATTGCCCGGTTTGGATCTTTTCTGATCTCCCTGATGGTCATTCCGGTGGGGGGGCCGGTTTTAACGGAACATTCAATCACCTCGCTTTGTACCGGAGTGCGGGCCGGTTCAATGAAATTGGATCCCAGGGTACATAAAAGGGGCGTTTCTCCGATAATGCGTACTTTTCCAACGGCCTTTGATCCAAATTGTGATATTTGCCCCCTTTTCTTTGCAAAATCCACATCCATACAATTCGTCAAAAGCGGGACATCCATAATCGCTGCCATCCGTGTCAGCAAATCCATGCCCAATGGACTGGCAGTGCTTACAAATGCACCCAATTGAAATTCAGACACGGCCTGTGCGAGAATTCCAGCCTGTTGATCCTGGGGGGAATTAAGCAAGCCATGGAGATAAATGATTTTGTTTGCCCCATGGTCGGACAGGGTGGTGTTCAATGATGTGTCATTCCTGTCCAGCACAAATGCATGGATGTCTAAACCGGCGGCGGCCGTCAGTGCCTCCAGGCATCCTTTTTTTACTTTGCCCTGTTTTGATTCGATCAATACGCCAATGGTACCCATTACACCCTCACATGATACTGTTTTTTATTATTTCTGTTGTTTGAAAAACCTGTTCTTCCAATGTCCCGGAAAAGAAAACAGCCTCCTTCCGACCCGGCGTTGCTTGGAGGGTTTCCAATTCCATTTTTTCAACAAAGGAGGCCTTCAGAAGACTTTTAAGATCAATCTTATCAATCTTTTTTTTCTTGGCTTTCATGATGCTTCTGAGGGTTGGATACTTGGGCGTATTCAAACCTTTGGATGTGCCAATGACACAGGGCAGCGGCATTTCAATCACATGTGTTTCCCCCATCTCGAATTCCCGTTCCACCACAACGGTTTGGTCAATGAGGGAGAATTGTGTCACCTCGTTGACCACGGGCATATTGAGTTCTGCCGCAAGCCGGTATTGTGTCTGCATATTTTCCGTATCCACAGATCCCTTTCCCGTGAATATCAAATCGGGAACCCCATCTTCTTCAAATGCTTTCTTCAGGGCCAAGGCGGTCATTCTGCTTTCCATGGGCATATTATCCGTGCACAGCCATATTCCACGGTCGGCTCCCATGGCAATGGCCGTTCGAATGGACGCCTCGGCATTGGCGTCCCCAAGGGATACCGCAACAACTTCCCCCCCGGATCCTTGTCCCACGCTGACAGCCTCTTCCACTGCAAATTCATCGTAGGGATTTAAAACAAATTGCAGCTGGGAATCACAAATCCCATTGTTTTCAAATTTGATCTCCGATGCCGTATCAAGCACACTTTTTACGCAAACAGCTATTTTCATGGGAACCCTTGTTACATAAAGCTAAAAAATTGAATGGAAACCATGTTCCTGTTCCATGCTGCCCTTGGACGTATAAAAAATGAAATATTGCCAACGGCAGTGGTCGTTCTAAAAATTCCGTTACCGGGAAATGTGGAGGAATAAATCAATACAGGTCACCGGGGTTTGACATGGCGACATCATAAAAACAGAAAAGGGAAAAAAGACTTGCTTAACAGCCATTCTCCCCTTACCTGTTGCTTCATTTTACCATGGCATTGAAACGGCCACCGTTGGGGGATTCCATGCAACGGGGCTGGGGTTACCAGCCCGGGCAATTTACCCGCATCTCAGGGTACCAAAGCCTGTGTCATTGCATTGAAATCAATCATTGTTTCCCCCGTGTTTAATTGGAGAAAATTCTAGGGTTTAAAGGTTGAAATCAATTCCAGTACCCGGTCGATATCGGCATGGGTATGACAGGCATTGACCTGGAGGCGGATGGTTTCATCCCCCTTGGGGACAACGGGGAATGTCAAACCCACCACCAAGACGCCGTTCTCATAGAGATTTTTTACCAGGGAATGGGTTTTTGCTGTGTCCCTGACCATCAGTGGCACAACCGGATGGGGCCCGGGGATGGATTCCAGGCCAAGATGGTGCAGCCCCTGCCGGAGCCTGGCCGTCACATTGCCGAGATGGGTCAGGCGTTCCAGGCCTTCGGGGCTGTCACAGATGTTGATGGCAGTGGTGGCCGCAGCGCAGTCCGCAGCACTTAAGGGGTTGGTGTAAATGTAGGTATCTGCCTTTTGGCGCACCGCCTCTATGACGGTATCACTGGCGGCAATGAAACCACCATTCACCCCAAATGCCTTGCCAAAGGTGCCCACAACGATATCCGGCCAGGCACCTGCATATTCCGGGGTTCCCCTGCCCGTTGCCCCATAGGCGCCGATGCCATGTGAATCATCAACAACGGTGATCACCCCATCCTTGAACTTTCCATCATAGGCCTTGCAGATTTCAACAATTTCAGAAATGGGTGCATAATCCCCACGCATGGAAAAAATTCCGTCAAAGACCACCACCACCCGCTCCATTTCAGGAGAGACTTCATCCAGACAGCGCTTCAGGTCTTCCATATCGTTGTGCTTGAAAATTCCCTTATTGGGGCTGGGAATATTGGTGATGCGCATGGCCCGGATGATGGAATTGTGATTCAGCTGATCACCGATCCAATGGGTTTTCTTATTGGAAATGGATAGGGCCAGGCCGCAGTTGGAGGTATAGGCGGAATTAAAGATTTTAGCTGCGGGCTTTTCTGTAAATGCGGCTATCCGCTTTTCCAGGCGGGCATGGGGAGCGAAGGTGCCGTCAATGAATCGCACCGCACCCGGTCCCACACCAAAGGCCGCCGTGGCATCGTCCGCTGCCTTCAATACATGGGGATGGAAGGAAAGGGAGAGATAGGAGTTGGAATTCAGGCGGATAAATTCATTGTCACTGCCTTGAATCCGGTATCGGGGACCCAATTCCCCTTTGGGCGGAATGTACTCGGTGATAATCCGTTCCGGAATTTTTGCCCTTCCCTCTTTTCCCAGGGCATCGATTTCCAGGGCCAGGCTTGAATCTAATTTATCTAATGACATTGCGGTTGTTCCTTTTGTTATTCCATGTCGGCCCAGGTCAGCACGACCTTGCCGGAATTGCCGGATCCCATGACATCAAAGCCCTTTTCAAATTCCGTATAATGAAAACGGTGGGTGATCAGCGGGCTGATATCAAGGCCGGTCTGAATCATGGTGGTCATTTTGTACCAGGTTTCGTACATTTCCCGGCCGTAGATGCCCTTGATGGTGAGCATGTTGAACACCACCTTGTTCCAGTCAATTTGGGTCTCATCGGGCATGATTCCCAGCATGGCAATTTTCCCGCCGTGGCACATATTGTCCAGAATATCATTCAGGGCGGCCGGGTTGCCTGACATTTCCATGGCCACGTCAAACCCTTCTTTCATGCCAAGGGTTTTCTGGACATCCTTTAGATTTTCACAGGAGACATCCACGGTAAATGTGGCCCCCGCCTTTTTGGCCAGCCCCAGGCGGTAGGGATTCACATCGGTCACCACCACATGGCGGGCGCCGGCGTGGCGGGCGATGGATGCGGCCATGCACCCGATGGGACCGGCACCCGTGATCAATACGTCCTCGCCCAGTACGTCAAAGGAAAGGGCCGTATGGGTGGCATTGCCCAGTGGATCAAAGCAGGCCAGGACATCCAGGGGAATC
>JAKSBM010000113.1 GCA_022361135.1 Desulfobacterales bacterium
TCAATGGTGTTCATGTCCACCTTGGGAATGAAATCGTAGGATCGGGGCCGATCCGTGGAGGCATGGGATTCCAGGCGAACCACTTTCTGTTTTCTTCGCATACCAGTGAGATGTTCGTCCACGGAGAGTGCACAGGCACGGCCGCCGGCCACGGCCGAGATCACATCGGATGAACCGGTGACAAAATCACCGGCCACAAAAACCCCGGCCATGGAGGTGGTCATTTTCTCCGGATCCATGGCACCGATTTCAGGGGCCACCTGCTGGGAATCCGGGCTCTGCCCCAGGGCCGCGATCACGGAATCGCAGGGCAGGGAAAATTCCGACCCGGGAATGGGAACCGAGACCCGATAGGGTGGCTCGTCAATGGTTTCCAACCGGGTGCGAACCAGCTCAAGTCCGGATACCCTACCGCCGTCCCCAATGATTCGGGAGGGCTGAACCAGACTGTGCATGAGCAGTCCTTCCACCTCGGCCTCATGCTTTTCCGTATCATCGATTCGCATCTGATCCACGGTTTTACGAATGCAGAGCTTCACCTCCCTGGCCCCCAAACGAACGGCGGACCGACCACAGTCCACGGCCGTGAACCCGGCCCCGATGACCATGGCCTTTTTTCCCACATAGGGCTTTTCACCGGCGTTCACCGCCTTCATAAAGGCCAGCCCATCGTAGACATTCTCCAGATCCTCACCGTCCACGCCCAGTTTCCGGGGCTTCATGCAGCCCGTGGCCACCACCACGGCATCGAACTCGGTGCCCAGTTGTTCCACGGAAATGTCCCGTCCCACGGCCTGGTTGGTTTTCAATTGCACCCCCAGCCTAAGAACATTGTTAATCTCCACCATGAGCAGATCCCGGGGCAGGCGAAATTCCGGGATGCCGTACATGAGCATACCGCCGGGTTTATCCTCGCTTTCGTACATCACCACCTGGTGTCCCAGGATGGCCAGATCATGGGCGGCGGCCAGGCCCGCCGGCCCCGATCCCACCACGGCAACGGTCTTTCCCGAAGGGGCGTAAAGCCCTTCAATGATCCGATGCATGGGGGATTTCAAGTCGGCGCATGACCGTTTCAGATGGCAGATCCCGACGCTGACCCCATTGTCCGGTTCCCCATGGCGACAGGCGGCTTCGCAGGGCCTGGAACAGATCCGGCCCAGGACACCGGGGAGGATATTGGCCCCACGGTTTAGTTCATAGGCCCGACCGTAACGCTTTTCGCTGATGCAACGGATATAACCGGGAATATTGGTCCGGGCCGGACAGGCGTTCTGGCAGGGGATGCTTGTGGCCACCTGGCCAAAATCCCTTACATCACTGGAGTAAGCGATCTGGGTGACCGTATGGGCGGAATAGATTCGATTGGCTTCCTTGAAGAATTTTTGTTCCTTGGCGTAAAGATCATTTTTTTTCAATGTTGACCCCATGCTTAAGGTTGTGAAAATGCATCGTCCCCCCCGGGAAGAAATTGCAGGGCGGAATTGGGGGGCTCTTTTTTAAAAAACTAGAAAACGGATTTTGTGGTGTTGTTGATCAATAGAACTGGTGCGGTTTTGTGCACCCATTTAACTCTTTTAATATAATGGGTTAAAGAATACCACAAAAAATATTAATATCCAATTTCAAATCATTTTTTATCCTGGTAAAATGGCCGGGTATTTAAACCCATATTTTTGCTAGGAATTCAAGGGTGACGGAAAAGGAAATATTTCGCATATCGGTCCGGGATCTGGTGGCCCTGGCCGACACAAAGGGAAGCCTGAAAAGCAGCTATGTGGGAAACCGCCGGGCCCGCCAGGGCGTGGAAGGACACCAGCGAATCCAAGGCCAACGGGGGGACGACTATGAAAAAGAGGTTTCCCTCTCCCTGGAACTGGAACAAGAGCAATTCACCCTCAAGGTCTTTGGCCGGGCCGACGGGGTATTCCCCACCGCCGACGGCTGGGGGGTTGAAGAGATCAAAACCTGTCGACGGCACCCGTCGGAACTTAAAACCTCCCCCCGGGAGTCCCACATGGCCCAGCTCAAATGCTACGGCCACATGCTGGCCCTGGACCGGAATCTGGACCAGGTCACCCTCACCCTGACCTATGCCCACATCGGCTCCACAGATGTGGAGGAACTCACCCAGGTCTGCACGGCCAAGGAATTGGCCAAATTTTTCACGGACCGGACCCGGATCTACCTGGAACTCCTGGCCCGGCGAACGGGATGGAAGTCGGTGCGGGACCAATCCATTGAAAGCCTTGACTTTCCCTTCCCCGATTTTCGAACCGGCCAAAGGGACCTGGCCCAGGCCGTTTTCCGCATCATCAAGCACCAGAAGATCCTCTTTGCCCGGGCCCCCACGGGCACGGGAAAAACCATAGCCACACTATTCCCCGCCCTCAAGGCCATGGGACTGGGGCACACCCAGACCCTTTTTTATCTCACGGCCAAAACACCGGGAAAACTGGTGGCCTGTCAGGCGGTCTCCCTGATGGCCGAAAAGGGACTGCGGCTGAAGACCATGGTCCTCACGGCCAAGCAGCAGATCTGTTTCACCTCGGACGAGGTCTGCGACATGGACAATTGCCCCTATGCCCATTCCTACTACACCAAACTGCCCAGGGCCCTGGCCCGGTGGAAGGACCACGACCTCTTTGACCGGGACCGCATCGAAGCTCTGGCCCGGGAATTTGAAATCTGCCCCTTTGAACTCTCCCTGGACCTGTCCCTGGAGTGCGATCTGATCATCTGTGATTTCAACTATGCCTTTGATCCCCGGGTCTACCTCAAACGCTTCTTTGACCGGGATAAAACCGATTACACCTTTCTGGTGGATGAAGCCCACAACCTGCCCGACCGGCTGCGCTCCATGTACTCCACCCCCTTTTTCTCCTCCCGGGTCCGGGAAAGCCGGGAATGGATGAAGGAATCCCTGCCCAAACTGGATCCCCTGCTCAAGGATGTGGAATTGGCCCTGGACCAGATTTCAACGGAATATCTGAACCGGGAGGACTTCCAGGCCCTGGACCATGTGCCGGAGTATTTCCTGGAAACCCTGGCCGATTTCTGCGATGCCACCGATGTCTGGCTGGAACGCCACCACGACCATCCCATGCGGGAAGAATTAATGGCCATATACTACGAGGCAGCCAATTTTCTCACCATCTACGAATACTTTGACCAGCGGTATGAATTCTTCCTCCAACAGGACGACTCGGAGGAACTTGATGTCTACCTCTTCTGCCGGGACCCGTCCCTGATTTTTTCAGGCTTGATCAAACGGAGTGCGTCGGCGATTTTCTTTTCCGCCACCTTTTACCCCCGGGAATACTACCAGACCATATTATTCGGGGAGCGGATCATTCCCTATGCCATTGAACTGCCCTCCCCCTTTCCCCGGAAAAATCTGGGGTTGTTTATCCACAGGGGAATCGAAACCACCTATCGCAAACGCCGGCAATTTTACGGGGAGGTGGCCCGGGCCATCCATGGAACCATTTCTGCGGAAAAGGGAAATTATCTGGTCTTTTTTCCAGCCTACCGATATCTTGAAGATGTGGTCCAAATCATCCAGGAAGAATATCCCCAACACCAGATCCAGATCCAGGAAACCGGCATGGCCGAATCCCAGCGCAAAGAATTCCTGGACGCCTTCCAGGAGGATACGGCCATCATTGGTTTTGCCGTCATGGGGGGAATTTTCGGAGAGGGCATTGACCTGGCCGGAGACCGGCTCAAGGGAGTGGTGATCATCGGCGTGGGACTGCCCCAGATCTGCCCGGAACAGGAGAGCATCCGAAACTTTTTTGACA
>JAKSBM010000265.1 GCA_022361135.1 Desulfobacterales bacterium
AGGTATCGGTGGGCGCCGGCGGTGGGGATGGTGATATTCGTTTCGACAGCCTCACTCCTACGGCGCCGACCATTCAGGCTGAAAGCAGCGGGGATGTCCGCTACCGTGTTGAAGTTCGCCGGGATAGCCGATTGAGCGAAACCCGGGCCCGGGACATTGAAACCCTCCGGGGTACGGCCAACGATGATGCCTTTACCGGTGGCCGGGGGCGGGACCATTTTGCCGGAGATGCCGGGGATGACGTCCTGGACGGCGGCCGGGGCAACGATCGCCTGGAAGGTGGAGACGGCGATGATCTCTATGTCTACGATTCCGGTGACGGCAGCGATGTGATCCTGGATTCCAGCGGTACCGACCGGTTGCGCATCAACGGGCTCACCCGCTCCCAGATCGCCTTCTGGCGCAATGGGGACGATTTGCTCATCGGTACCGGAGACGACGTTTTGACCGTGGATAACGGCTTGTCCGGCGACGGGGCCATTGAGGAGATTCAACTTTCCGACGGCTCCGTGCTTTCGGCCAATGCCGCCGCCCAATTGGTGGATGCCATGGCCCAGTTTGCCTCGGACAACGGTATTGAGGTGGGGTCGGTTCGGGATGTGGCCGACAATAACGTGCTCATGGGACTGGCGACCAGTGCCTGGCAGGGAGGAAGTGGATAAATGTTGCCGTAAGGGGGGGCTCGCTTCATTTGACAATGTTGAAACGGTTTTGATTTCCCCCTGGAGAGCCAAATCGGAATTTTAATATTCCGTGGATTGAATCATCGTGTGCTTATGTCGTTGGTGGCTTTTTCGGCTGGTGGCGCAGGAATAAAAAGGAGGAAACATGCCTGACGATATTATTTATCAACCGGTTTTTTCAGATTATGCCGGCAGACCTGTTCTCATGGTTATCCCCGGAGCATTGATTGATGAGATTGGCGAAGCCGCAGCCCGGAAAAATGCCCAAGAGGTTGTTCATTATCTGGAACAGATTGCGGGCAGCAATCCCAGAACCTTTGATGTGGGCCTTGGGGTGAATATCGTACAGCGGGTTCGGGACTTATTGAACGGGCCTGCCCCCGTGGATCAAGGTCCGGAACGGGTGGGTGATTTTTTATCATCCATGGGGGCATATCCTCCCTCGAATCCAGATACGCCGGTGCCGCCCGATGTCGCCTTGGTGATTTATATGACACCCAGGGACATTGGCAACACCCTGGGCATTGGTGTGTATCAC
>JAKSBM010001008.1 GCA_022361135.1 Desulfobacterales bacterium
AGTTAAATCCTTACTAAAACTTTAAGGTCTTTTAAGACCCGCTTCAAAACTATCACTGACCAATTTTCAAAGATCAAATTCTCTCGAATTTTCAGTTGTTTTCAGTGAGCGGCGTTTGTGTGCTGCCCCCTGAAGACCGGCGTAATATGCAGGATTTCTCTGTTAGTGTCAAACACTTTTTTCACATTTTTCAAAAAAACTTCTAACATGGCCCCGATTATTAGGGTGCTAACCAGGTCAAAGGTGCTGTTTTTATTCTTTGAATAGGCCCTTTTCCCGAATTTCATTTTTTTTAGAGATGAACCAATGAATCCGGCCGTTGATCATAGCTTAATCCCAATTCAATGAGATCCAGGACCTTGTTTTTTTCCTGGGGAAACCGGTAGCCTTCGTAGTCCTGGGTGAACAAAAGGCGGCCATTTGGCTGTTTCCAATGGTTCATGGCATGGTCAAAGCAGAGATGGGAGGTGACATCCAACAATTGGATCATCTCCCTAAGCTCTTCCAATTGTTCATGGGGGGTGAGCATTAGAAAGCTTCCCCCATCCACCTGCTGGGCCATGGGCGTTCCGGGTATGGGGCGGAAGGGACGGGACCGAATATAGTGGGGGTTTATTTGATTTAAAACCCGTGCGGTATTCCGGGCGTGCTCCCGGGTCCGGGCCCTGCCCCCCAGGCCGGGCATCCAATATTCCGATACCTGGAACCCTGCATCCATGGCCTTCTTCCCACCCTGGGCATGGCCTTGGGCGGTCACTCCTTTTTTGATCTCCTTTAAAAGGATGTCATCTCCGGTTTCCAATCCCAGGTGAAGCCGATCCAGGCCGGCGACCCGGATGGCCTTCAGCTCATCCAGGCTTTTTTGGGAAAGGGTCCGGGCCCGGGCATAGCTGGTCACCCGTTCGATGGAAGGAAAGGTGGTCCTGAGATGCGCCAGGGCGGCCACCAGGTCCGGGGTTTTCATGATCACGGAATTGGCATCCTGGATAAAGGCGGTGCGGCCGCCGTTCATATACCATTGGATGAGCATGGGAAGTCCGTCGTGGTCATTGAGTTCCGGCACCTGTCCAAAGAGTTTTGAGATGCCGTCCCGGCGGATCCCGTCGCCCCCGGAGAGGGCTTCCAGATCCTGGATCAATGCGGCCATGGCATCCACATCGGCCTTGAGCTCTTCCAGGGGACGTAGTTGGAAGCGCTCCCTTTTATACATGGAGCAGAAGGTACAATGGTTCCAGGGACAATTCCGGGTGAAGCGAACCAAAAGAGAGGCGCTGCCCCCTTCGGAAGGCGGGCGGTACATTCCGGTTTCAAAACGATAACGGTCAATGGTATGGCGGGTCATGGGCTCTCCATATAATATTGGGTTATCTCAATGGGCCCCAGCATAAACTGAATGGGTCCATGGTGTAAAGGAGAGTTGGAAAAAGCGGAGATGGGCTTGAATTGGTACGATCCAGGCATTTCACCCAGGGGAAGCATCGGGCGCCATCCATGCCCAATGTTCCCTTCCTCTATTATATAGAAGGAAGGGGACGAATTGGGGTTAATGGGTGTTGTGGTAAAATTGGAGCAGAATGCCGGGGTTCTCGGCCAGGAAGTCTTCCAGGTCGGCCGTGGCAACGAAATAAAGGTCGCACGGGGTGGCCGCGCTGAATTCATGGGCCGATATGTGATCGTTCTTAATGAGGGCGTGGATCCCAAAAACCTGCCCGGCCGTCAGGGTGGTGTCCTCCCAATGGCCCTGGGTCACCGCCACCTCACCTTCGTGGATAAAAAAACAACCGGGAATGGGCTCTCCCTGGAGGAGGATCTCTTCTCCAGCGGCATGGGGGCGGTGTTGGACCAGCCGGATAAACTGGGTTTGTTGGGAGGGGGTGAGCTGGGAAAGAACCGGATTGGCGGCCAGGATGGTTCGCAGCATCCGGTCCCGATCCGACGGCAGGGGCCGCAGGCTTTCCTCCAGGGGGGTGTTGTGTATGAAAGTCCGGAACTGGGACTTTTCCAGCACAATCATCTGCACATCGCTGTGGGCCACGGCCTCCCTTTCCCTTGGTTCTTGGCTAAACAGGGCTTCTTCTCCAAAAATTTCACTGCGGCTGTGGGTGGTCAGGCGTTCTCCCTGAACCCAAATATCCACCTGCCCCCCCATGACCATATAACAATGGGGATCCGCATCACCGGTGCCGTAGATCCGGGTACCGGCCTGGAAGGTTTTGGCCTGGGCAATGAGGAGGAATTCCATGGTTTTCTCGGGACCGAGGCTGCGCAATTGGGGATTGTCCAAATAAACACTGAGGAGTTCGGCTGCCGGGCCAAAACGACGGCGGGGCACGTCCAGGGTGACGGTGGCGGCCAAGCCGGTGGGGGCGATCTTCAATCCACTCTCCGCGGGAATCATCTCCCGGGTCACATGGACCAGGAAGAGCCGATCACGAATCTCCTGGGGCAATACGGTGAGCACCTCCATGGGGGTGTGCAGGGGCGGCAGGCCGGCTTCATGGAAGATCACATCTTTATCCCAGGGAAAATTCAATAGGAAATTCCTTCGATTTTCATCCAGCACCCCCTGTTGAAAAAGCTCCTCTATATAAGGAGGGTTGTTGTGGGTGTCCGAACTATAAACCATACTTTTCCCCCCATGGGCCACCTCAAAAAAAAGTGTGGGAATGGAATGGAGGGAATAGTGAAAGCGGAAGAGGCCGCCATGGATATTGGTTTCTTCACCGGGGCACAGGGGGACAAATTGAACCGATTCCTCCAGCACCTCACTGGGAATGTGGGTCAGGGCCGTGGATTTGGTCAGGAAACTATTGAAGATGGTCCGGGTGGTGTAGAGGGTAATCCGCCCCTCCTGGAGAATCTTCTGGAGTGTGCCGGCATCGTGGTCGGCATGGCAATGGGTGAGGATGATGCTGTCCAGGATTTTGGGATTCACCCCCCGGCCCACCAAATCGATGGCCGAATTCACGGGAGGGTCCACCATGATGCCCCGCCCATTGAGCCAGATGATCATGCCCGAGGTCATGGCCCCGGGGTCAAAGCCGTGGCCGGCCCCCAGGGTGGTCACCCCGAAAGGTGGGGGGAAAAGACCTCGGCGGTGGAGAAGCTTGGGGTTCGAGGGGGCAACAGGGGGCGGGTCCGGGGGATTCGGGCCACTTCCTGGTCCCAATCAAAAAGGGTATAGGTAAAATCCGAGGCCACCTCCACCCGAATGGCTCCCACCTCGGCCCGCCCCTGGGAGTCGAAGGGATGGAAGGCCACCACATCGGAGAGTGCCAGGGGCCGTCCCGGGCCGGCCTGACTGCGGAAGTGGTTCAACTCGGCCCGGAGGTCGGGGTACCCCGGGGTTGACGGACCCCGGGGGAACTCGGGCTCCAGGTCAATGGTTTCCGGACCAAAGAGGCTTTCCCGAAACACGGTTTCCAGGCGGGCTTGCTGGCTTTCGGTACAGATCACCCGGATACGCTGGTGCTTGAAAAAATAGTGGAAATAGATGGGAAATTCCAACTCGGCCAGGGAGGTGCCGTTTTCCAGGAAAAACATGTACTGGGGCACCACGAAAATGTCAGGGACCCCGTCTTCCATGGTATCTTTGATGGTTTCCGGCGGAATACCGAATTGGACACCCCCCATGGAGGTCTGTGCCAAAAATCCCCCACGGGGAAGCGGTATAATGTCTGCAGCAGATGTCACGCCCTGGCCTCCTGATACATTCAAAGTGGCGTTCCAATATACATGGATAATGATGGAATGGAACTGATTTACTTTATAGTGAACCCATTAAAAAATCGACCCTAAAAAATTGACAATTCCCCTTATTTTCCACCTCTTTACTTTTGGCCGGCCATGATTATGGTGTAAAGGTCACATTTTTTGAAACCCTGCTTTCGGAGTCAGATTCAACCCTATGAAAAAGCGCAGCATCATGGAAAGGGACATCGTCCCCACCGAGCCCCAGTCCCTGGACGCATCCAAGGAGCTGGACCGGATCATTGTCAAGGGAGCCAAGGAACACAACCTCAAGGACATTGATGTGGAAATCCCCAAGAAAAAACTGGTGGTGGTCACCGGGGTTTCGGGTTCGGGGAAATCCAGCCTGGCCTTTGACACCATTTTTGCCGAAGGGCAGCGGCGCTATGTGGAATCCCTGTCTTCCTATGCCCGGCAATTCATCGGGCAAATGGAAAAACCGCGCTACGATACCATCCGCGGACTCTCCCCCACCATTGCCATCGAGCAGAAAGCGGCATCCAAAAACCCACGCTCCACCGTGGGAACCATCACGGAAATCTATGATTACCTGCGGGTGCTCTATGCCCGGGTGGGGACCCAGTATTGCTATAAATGCGGGGAAAAGGTGGGCCGGGGCCATGCCCAGTCCATGGTGGCCCAGATCATGGACCTGCCCGCGGGGTCCAAGACATTGATCCTGGCCCCCATTGTGGAAAACCGGAAGGGGGAACACCGGGAACGGCTGGAGGAACTCAAAAAAGAGGGCTATGCCCGGGTCCGTGTGGACGGGGTGGTCCAGGATCTTGAAAATGTACAGACCCTGGCCAAAAATAAAAAACACCACATTGAAGTGGTGGTGGACCGCCTCATTATCAAAGCAGGTGAAGCCTTTGAAAGCCGGCTCACCGACTCCGTGGAAGCGGCATTGAAACTGGGCAATGGACAACTCATTGTCCATATTTTGGGACGGGAAGATTTAAAAATGAGTGAGGCACGCTCCTGCTGCGGCATTGCATATCCCGAACTCACCCCCCAGATTTTTTCATTCAACTCTCCACTGGGCATGTGCCCGGAATGCAACGGCATCGGCACCCTCCTCTCCATGGATGCGGACAAGGTGGTTCCGGACCCCAATCTGAGCATCCGGGAAGGGGCGGTTCTCCCCTGGAAAAATTATTTCATAAAAAATCCCCGGTACCCCCGGGATAACTCCTGGGGACTGGGTCAGCTATTGGCCATGGAGGAACAATGGGGCATCGATTTTAACAAGCCCTGGAAGAAACTGCCCAAGGCGGAGCGGGACCTGCTTCTATACGGATCGGCCAACAAAGAAATGACGGTGAACTGGAATTCAGCCAAAATCCAGGGGGAATTCACCCGGACCCACGAGGGACTGCTCAATACCCTGATGCGGCGGTATCGGAACACCCAGTCGGAAAGTGCTAAAAAATATTATTCCGGCTATATGACAGCGGCCACCTGTACGGTGTGCCAGGGCAAACGATTGCGGGATGAAATCCTCAACGTCCGCATCCAGGGAAAGTCCATCATTGATGTGACATCCATGACCGTGGACCAGGCCCATGAATTTATCTCCACCCTCACCCTTTCGGGCAACAAGCAGCTCATTGCCGAAGAATTGCTCAAGGAAATTTCCGACCGGCTGCGCTTTCTGGTCAATGTGGGACTGGGCTACCTTTCCCTGGACCGCAGCGGTCCCACCCTGTCCGGCGGGGAATCCCAGCGCATCCGCCTGGCCTCCCAGGTGGGCTCGGAACTCACCGGGGTGCTTTATATCCTGGATGAACCCTCCATCGGCCTGCACCAGCGGGATAATATCAAGCTGCTGCGCACCCTCCAGCACCTGAGGGACATCGGCAACACCTTGATTGTGGTGGAACACGACCAGGAAACCATGGAAAATTCAGACTGGATCATTGATATCGGACCGGGGGCCGGCCATCTGGGCGGACAGATCGTGGCCCAGGGAACCCCCAAAGAAATCCAGGAAAACCCGGCCTCGGTCACCGGTAAGTTCCTCAACGGCACGGAAGTTATTCCCATTCCCGAAAATCGCAGGAAACAAAAGGGACGCGGCAAATGGATCACCATCCACAAGGCCGCGGAGAACAATCTAAAAAATATCACGGTGAAAATTCCCGTGGGTATGCTGGTGGCGGTGACCGGGGTTTCCGGCGCCGGAAAATCCACCCTGATCAACCAGATCCTGTACCCGGCCCTGGCCGTTAAGCTCAATGGATCCCAGATCGCCGTGGGCAAACACGAAAAGATCACCGGCCTGTCCCATTTAAATAAAATCATCAACATTGACCAGAAGCCCATCGGACGAACACCCCGAAGCAACCCGGCCACCTATACCAAGGTCTTTGACCACATCCGGGACCTCTTTGCCATGATTCCGGAATCCAAGGCCCGGGGGTATAAAAAGGGACGGTATTCCTTCAACGTCAAAGGCGGACGCTGTGAAGCCTGCAAAGGCGACGGTTACATCAAAGTGGAGATGCACTTCCTGGCAGACGTGTTTGTGCCCTGTGAAGTCTGCAACGGCAAGCGCTTCAACAAATCCACCCTGGAAATCACCTACAAGGATCACTCCATTGCCGATGTCCTGGACCTTTCCGTACTCCAGGCCCGGGAACTCTTTGACAGTCACCCCAAAATCACCAATATCCTGGATACCCTCATCGACGTGGGCCTTTCCTACATCAAACTGGGACAGGCGGCCACCACCCTCTCCGGCGGCGAGGCCCAGCGCATCAAACTGGCCCGGGAACTGGCCAAAAGGGACACCGGAGACACCCTCTACATCCTGGACGAACCCACCACGGGCCTGCATTTCAGAGATGTCCGCCTCCTGCTGGAGGTCCTCCAACGCCTCACAGCCGCCGGAAATACCGTCATCATCATCGAACACAACCTGGATGTCATCAAAACTGCGGACTGGATTATTGATGTGGGCCCCGAAGGGGGCAGTGGCGGTGGTGAAGTTGTGGCCCAGGGACCGCCTGAGAAGGTTGCGAATGTTGAGGGTAGCCACACGGGGTATTATTTAAAACACATGCTACACTCCCACAACAACGCTTAACACAAATAGCTATAGCTGAATCTGTCTCCAGATAATACAGAAAGCTCCTCATTTCAATTTCATCAATTTTGTTGTATTGAACATGTGGTGGATAAAACTATCCAAACTGTTATAGGCCGATCTGAAGACTAAACGACGACACCTTACCGGCGTATCGTAAATTCATCTATTGTGGAGAGTGGTTGATGTGTGGAATTGCAGGTTATGCATCTGCTCCGGGTAATCTACCCATTCAGGTGGAAAAATTAAAGCACATGGCAAATGCCATGCCCCACAGAGGACCAGACCATACCGGCATCTGGCATGATGTGACCGTGGGGATCGGACTGTGTCATAGACGACTTTCCATCATTGATCTTTCCCCATCGGGCCATCAACCCATGGAATCTCCTTCCCAACGCTATATCATTGTTTACAATGGAGAAATATACAATGGGGAGGACATCAAAAATAAATTGTCGGAACCCATCCCATGGAAAGGGCACTCCGATACCGAGATTATTCTGGCCGCCATGGATGAATGGG
>JAKSBM010000803.1 GCA_022361135.1 Desulfobacterales bacterium
GATGCCGATGAAACCGCAGCGGCCGCCGTCCGGGGCGCATTTGAGTACCAGGGACAGAAATGCTCGGCCTGTTCCCGCCTCTATGTTCCCGCCTCCCGGTGGGAGGAGATGGAAACCCTGATCCGGAATCACCTTTCCGATATCCAGACCGGACCGGTGACGGAATTTGGAAATCTGGTCAATGCCGTCATCGATGAAACGGCCTTTGACGATATCATGGGCTACATCCAGCGGGCGGAAAGCAGCTCCGAAGCAGAGATCATCATGGGGGGCACCGGGGACAAATCCACGGGTTATTTCATCCAGCCCACGGTGATCCAGGTCACCGATCCCCATTATGAATCCATGGTGGAGGAGATCTTCGGACCGGTGCTCACACTCTATGTCTACCCGGATGAAGAGATGGATGCCACCCTGGATTTGGTGGACAGCTCATCGGCATATGCCCTTACCGGGGCCGTTTTTGCCCGGGATCGCCAGGCCATTGATGCCCTCACCCGACGGCTCACCCATTCGGCCGGGAATTTCTACGTCAACGACAAGCCCACCGGGGCCGTGGTGGGACAGCAGCCCTTTGGGGGCAGCCGGGCCAGCGGCACCAACGACAAGGCCGGCAGCCACCTCAACCTGCTGCGCTGGACCTCACCCCGGACCATAAAGGAAACCCTGGTTCCCCCCACCCAGGTGGCCTATCCGTTCATGGATAAATGAACGGCGTTAATGAGAACCGCCTAGTTTTATTTATATAAAAGACGAAAATCGGCATTTTCCTTCTTCAAAAACAGGGAAAATGCCGATTTTTATTTAAATTTTACTTAATTCTTTGGGTCGCTTCTGCTACACTTCTCCTCCAATCAAGAAATCCACACACCCCCTCGGAGTAGAAATGAATCTCATAGAACGTTGTTTTGCCCCCCGTTTGATTTTGGATTTAAAAAGAAGGGCTGCCCCGGGCCTGTTTTTCTATTTAATTATGACGGTTATGGTCCTTTACGGACAAGGCTATGCCGGTCGATTCCCCGAATTTTCAAATCGGTTTTTGGCCCTCATGGTGGCGGCCTGCGCTTTCCGGGGTGTTTTCATCTGGCTGGACCGCTACATGCGACCGGGGTGGCTGAACAATATTTTGTTCATGGCCAGTATCCTGGGCTGTGCCCTGGTCTGGGGACTGGGCTGTGCCGAGGTGGTGGTCCAGGAAGATGAGATCCGTACCCGTTTCCTCATGGTGGTCTGTACCGTGGGGCTCTGTTCCGGGGGCATGCTGGCCTACAATCCCTGCATCGTTTTAACCCTCCTTTATAATCTGTTTTTGTTGGCACCCATGGCCGTGTATACCCTGACCCAGACCTCGGATTACCCCTTGGGCGGCATGGTGGTGGTGGCTTCGGCCTACCTGCTCCTGGCAGCCCATGGGGCGAGCAAAGCCTATTGGGCCGGCATTGAGAACGAAAGACTCCTGGAGGAAAAGAGCCGGGAGTTGAAGCGCATGGGGTTGCGGGACGGCCTCACCGGACTGAACAATCGAAAATGTTTTGACGGTAAACTGGCCTTTGAATGGAAGCGGGCGGTGCGTAATTCCAGCCCCCTTTCCCTGCTCATGTGCGACATTGATCATTTTAAACAGGTCAACGATCAATACGGTCACCTGGCCGGGGATGCCTTTTTGCAAATGACGGCCCGGCTCATGGAAAATGTTTTCCGCAGGGAAACGGACATTGTGGCCCGGTATGGGGGGGAGGAATTTGTGGTCCTCATGCCCGATACCTCCCTGGATTTGGCCCGGGCCAAGGCCGAGGAACTCAGGGGCTGTCTGGAGGAGGCATCCTTGAAATACGAGGGGCAGCTGATCCGGACCACATTGAGCATCGGCGCCGCCGGAACGGCCATGGCCATGGGGGGGAATGCCGAAAGTTTACTCTCCGTGGCCGACCAATGCCTATACGATGCAAAGGCCAATGGCCGGAACCAGGTGTGGACCAATTCTGAAATATCATGACAATGGACCGGGGGCGGCGGGTCATATCCAGCGCCCTGGATTTTACCTGCCCCCTGGAAAACCGGGCTGTTCCAGATCATAAATATTTGATACACTTAAATAATTCCATGATATGAAATCAAGGGATCCGTTCCCCAGGGTCCATATGATCAGAACCCATCCAGAGCCAGGAGGCCCATGGTCTTCACAATTCAGCCGGTTCCCCAGCGGGTGATTCGCGATTTAAAGCGCCGGTCGGCCGCGGGTGTCTTTTTCTACCTCATTAATATCATCGTGGTCCTCTTCGCCGACGGTTACCATGCCCGCCACCCCGAGGCCGCCATGACCTTGTTTTTAATGGTGGTCCTGGCCTGCGGATTCCGGGCCGGGGTTACGGTGCTGGATCCCTGGTTACCCAAGGGGGTGCTGGGCAATGGGATTTTCATGGGGGGCATCCTTTTGACCGGGCTTTGCTGGGGCGTGGGGTTTTCCATGCTGGTTCTCCAGGAAGCCGAGGTCCAGACCCGGTTCCTCATGACCATCTGTACCATCGGGCTCTGCTCCGGGGGGATGATTGCCTACCATCCCTGCCTCTCCCTTTCAGTGCTCTTTACTCTGTTTATCTTTGGCCCGGGAACCGTTGCCGTGCTGGCCTATTCCGATCAGATGGGCTTCGGCCTCCTCATGATCATCTATTCGGCCTATATCAACTTCATGGCCCTGCGCTCCCACCAGGAGTATTGGAATGCCCTGAAAACCGAAACCCTTCTGGAGCAAAGGACACGGGACCTGGAAGAGCTTTCCCTCAGGGATGGTCTCACCGGCCTGGCCAATCGACGCAGTTTTGACCAGTCCTTTGACTATGAATGGAAGCGGGCACTGCGGATCCAAAGCCGGCTTTCCCTTCTCATTTGTGACATTGATCATTTTAAGCGGATCAACGATGACTACAGCCACCTGGCCGGAGATGCCTATTTAAAGATGACCGCCCGGATCATGGGCCAGGTTTTCCGCAGGGAAACCGACATTGTGGCCCGGTTCGGCGGGGAGGAGTTTGTGGTCCTCATCCAGGACATCTCCCATGAAAATATGCTGGCCAAGGCCGAGGAGGTCCGGGCCGGGATGGAGGGGGCGATCCTGGATTTTGAAGGGCGGGAAATCCATGCCACCGTGAGCATTGGCGTGGCAGCCATGGTACCGGAAATGGGGCAGGATAAGGAGGTCCTCCTGGCCCGTGCCGATGCCTGCCTCTACCGGTCCAAAAATTCAGGGCGGAATCAGATTCATTCGGCCCTGGGAAAGCATAAAATGTCGACAAATAAGGTGGACATTGTTTAAATGACCCTTATATTGAATCCAATTTTTTGTTCCCCCTGAACCAGGGGGGTATATCAATGGTCGCCACAGACGGACCATCCCATGGGGACACCGGGTCTCCGCCGGGGGGGCCAAGGCGGCAACCGGGCCGGACACGAGGTCTGCCCAGAAAGGGTTACACATGACAGAGGCAATTAAAGCAGGCGATACCATTTCCGTGGATTACACCGGCAAGTTGGAAGACGGAGAGGTATTTGACACCTCAGAAGGACGGACGCCCCTGAAGTTTACCGTGGGCGCCGGAATGATGATCCCCGGGTTTGACAAGGCCGTTGTGGGCATGACCAAGGGAGAATCCAAGACCGTTACCCTGGCACCGGAAGACGCCTATGGCCCCCGCAATGAAGAGGCCATGGTGGACATTGCCCGGGAACATATCCCCGAAGATCTCCCCATTGAAGTGGGCAGCCAGCTCCAGCTCTCCGACCCCCAGGGAAGACCCGTTCCCGCGGTTGTGGCTGAAATCACCGAAGAAAAGGTGGTCATGGACATCAACCATTTCCTGGCCGGTAAAACCCTGATTTTCGACATTACCATTGCTGAAACCGGTCTTGAAGCCGATGCCCCCGGTGGCTGCGGCTGTGGTCACCACGAAGGTGAAGACTGCAACAGCGGTTGCGGCAGTGACAAAGAAGGGGGCTGCGGCTGCGGTTGCTAACCCCTTTGGTTTCCCCCCGGATGATGTCCGGGGGGACCATTCCTTATTTTTAATTCCCCACCCGTTCCCCACCCACCATGTGGGGGAGCCTCTATTTTTTTGCCCGTCCGGGCAAGTCGTACTCCTACTTTTTTAAATAATGACTCTCAAAATGAGATTCCCATTGAATTCACCCCATCGTCGCAATGGATTGTCCAGTGGCGCCGAACTTCATACAGAAGCCATGGTTCGGGAATATATTTTTAGGAACCGTTGTAAAAATCAGGATGAAATTTCAGGAGGTCCGGGGGATGGGTGTATTCCGGCTGGGAAATCCACGGCCGTCTGCTCCGGAAGGCCTGGACACCTGCGGCCAAGGTGAATGGATGGGATGAAATGTCCGGGGGGATTGCCGTGATCTATGGGCTGGGATTGTTTCAAGGGATGGAACAGGGCCCAAAAAAAAGCCACGAAATTCCATTTATCCCAAGGGAAGACAGATTTTCGTGGCAATTTTCAATAATGATGCGATACGTTATCACCTGTCCACAGGGCAGGTAATGGCCCACTAAGTATCTGATTCCGTTTCCTGTGTCAATACATTTCGGCCCGGGGGAACCGGCTTTTTCTTCCCCGGATTTGGACCTGGGCCTTTACCCCTTTTACAGGGCCGTGGACCGGGGCCGTCGCCTTGACAGAATCGGGGCAAGTCCATAAAAAAAAGAAGATCCCATACCTGGAATTTTTCGATCAAAGGAGACCTCATATGAAAGTGTTCCATGAACAGCCCCTGGATTTTTTTGATGTGGATCACAAGGGGAAGCTCCAATTGTCCGCCGCGGCCCGTTTTTTTCAATCCATGGCCACCCGCCATTCCCACGGCCTGGGTCTGGGCCATGCCGCTTTGGCTCAAAGGGGGGTGACATGGCTTCTCCACCGTTTGGAGGTCCGTTTTCTCCGGTATCCCACCCAGGGGGAGAATATTCGGCTTTCCACCTGGTCCCGGGGATTCAAGCGCCATTTGGGACTCAGGGAATATGCCCTGGAATCCAAGGGGGAACTCCTGGTCCGGGCCACCTCGGTCTGGGTCTTTTACCATGTCCTGGAAAAGCGCCTCTGCCGGGTGTTGCCCGAAGTGGCCGAGAAGTATGAATTTGAACCGGAAACCTGGTTTGCCGATGAGTTGTATGGCTGGACTCCCCCGGGGAAGATCCAACCCGAGGTGGAGACCCGCATCAGCCTGCGCCATGCCGACTTTGACCTCAACGGCCATGTGAACAATACCCAATACCCCGGTTTTCTGGAGACCCTCTACCAGGGGCTGCCCCAGGCCAAGTCCGGCGGCATCCGGGGCTTTAAAATTCGGTTTAAAAAGGAGATCCCCCTGGGGGCAACGGCCGTTGCCGTCGGCTGTGCCAACCTGGACAGCACCCCGGTGTTTAATATTCGGGCTCCGGGATCCGAGGGGGTTCTCCATGCCGACGGGGAGTTTTATTTGAAATAGCTTGCAAGCCCTTTTAAATCGCTCTATGGTTAAATTTTATCCCCCTGGTGCAGGGAAAACCAGGCAAGGGCCCGGGTTTAAAAAGGCACTTGCCTGTCTATTATCGTGTTTTTTCCTGGTGGGCCGGGGCTGCCGCCAATGGCGGCATTTCAGATGATATCGGAGTGAATTTTATGTCCAAACCCCTGGTTCTGGCCGTGGACGATCAACCCAATAATCTTCAATTTCTGGGCAAACTCTTATCGGATAATGGGTATGAGGTGGGAATGGCCCAGAATGGTTCCCAGGCCCTTAATTTTGTGGAAAAGAATAAGCCCGACCTCATCCTTTTGGACATCATGATGCCGGAAATGGATGGATATGATGTCTGCAAAAAGCTCAAGCTTGATTTTGCCACCCGCCACATCCCCGTGATTTTCCTCACGGCCAAGACCGACAGCCAGGATATTGTCAAAGGCTTTGAAACCGGGGGCGTGGACTATGTGACCAAACCCTTTAACTCCGCCGAACTCCTGGCCCGCATCCGCACCCACATTGAAATGAAAATCCTCAGGGGGCTTTTGCCCATGTGCTCCCGGTGCAAAATGGTCCGGGACGACGAGGGCTATTGGAACCAGGTGGATTCCTACATCGAAGCCCATTCCCAACTCACCTTTACCCACGGCATCTGTCCGGGGTGCATGGAAGACCTCTATGGCGATACCGACTGGTATAAGAAACGCCATAAACCATCAAAATAACCCATTCCCTACACTGGCGCACGCCTTCTTGCCTTGCCCATTGCTTTTTTAATCCATTGCGGTATGGTATTGGGACGTGAAATAAACCTGAATGAGGAGTGCGCATTATGAGTAAAGTAGTAGCCATGGCCGGCAAGGGCGGTGTGGGTAAGACAACTGTGTCCGCGCTGGTTGTAAGATATTTCGCCAAAATGCAGGGGGAAACCCTCCTTGCCATTGATGCAGATCCCAATTCCAACCTGGGGGAAACCCTGGGGATGAACATAGAAAAAACCGTGGGCGACGTGCGGGAGGATTTCATGCGGGATCCCCAGGGCGTTCCCTCGGGCATGGATAAGGTCCTCTATCTGGAAATGCTCATGAATCAGGTCCTCATGGAGGATAAGAATTTCGACCTTTTGGTCATGGGCCGCCAGGAAGGCCAGGGCTGTTATTGCATGGTCAATAATATCCTCAACCGGTTTGCCGAAGAACTTGAAAGCAACTATAATTATCTTCTTGTGGACAATGAAGCCGGGATGGAACATCTGAGTCGCCGGACCTCGGGTAAGGTGGACATGTTGCTCATGGTCACGGACTATGCCCTGCGTGGGCTGCGGGCCGTGGGACGGATCAATGAGATGCTCAATGACTTGAAATTGGATGTCAAACACAAGGGCCTCATTGTGAACCGGGCGCCGGACCAACTTTCCCAGACCTTTTTGGACGAGGTGAGGGAAATCGGTGTTCCCATCCTCTGCACCATCCCGGATGATGAAAATCTGTTGAACTTTGACATGGAACGTCGGTCCCTCATCGACCTGCCCGACGATTCCCCGGCCGTGGTGGCCGTGGACGGCCTCATGGCCAAGGTAAGGGAATTATAAATTAACCATGGGATATGTATTTGATTTCAAGGATGCCGGAGAATACGATGGTGGGTTGGAAACCCCCATGAACCGGTATTGCCACGACCTTGAGATCAAATTGCTCATGAAGATGCTGGACCCCAAACCGGGCCAGCGTATTTTGGACATCGGGTGCGGGACCGGGATCAGCCTGGTTCCGCTCCTGGACTCGAAGCTGGGCCGGTTGGACCTCACCGGCATTGACCCCTCTCCCTATATGTTGGATCTGGCCTATGAACGGTTGGGGGATCGGGTGGATCTCCACCGGGGAGCGGCCGAGGATCTCCCCTTTGACGACAATGCCTTTGAAACCGCTTTTTTTTTCACCAGCCTGGAATATACGGAACGGCCGGCCAAGGCCATTGAAGAGGCCTGTCGGGTGGCCAAGGACCAGGTGATCATCGGGGTTTACAACCGCCATGCTCCCCTGAACCTTTACCGGCGGCTCAAGGGATACTTTTTTTCGGGTCGCTTTTCCCATGCCCGGTTCTTCGGCATCTGGGAGTTGAAGCGCATGATGTCCAATATCCTGGGCCGGGTGCCCGTGACCTGGCGGACCACCTTGCAATGCCCCTTTATCCGGGGGAAATGGCCGGCCCGCATTGAAAATTACGGTTTGGTCCAACGCTTTTATTTCGGCACCTTCATTGCCATGCGCATTAAGCCGGTGCCCACCTTTCGCACCCGGCCGTTGTCTTTGAAGGTGAGGGCCCGAAAACTCTACCATCCCAACCGGGGCCTGGTTACGGGCTACCGGGCCGGAGAATAGGATGACGGCGCGCTGGTGCAAGGCCGACGGCCAGGGGCGGGTGATCTGTGAACTCTGCGCCCGGGAGTGCCGGGTCCAGCCCGGGAAAACCGGCTGGTGCGGGGTGCGGGAAAATCGTGACGGGAGCCTGGTCTCACGGGTCCATGACGGAAAACAGGGGCTGGTGGTGGCCCAGCAGGTGGATCCCATTGAAAAAAAGCCCCTCCACCATGTTGAACCGGGGAGCCTTTCCTATTCCATTGCCACGGTGGGGTGCAACCTGGGCTGTGTGTTTTGCCAGAACGCCCAGATTGCCCAATGGCCCGCCCGAACCCGGCGGAATCTACCCGGGGAATGGCTGTCCCCGGAGACCTTGGTGGACCGGGCCCTGGCGGAGAACTGCCGGAGTATTTCATATACCTACACTGAGCCCACGGTCTACCTGGAACTGGTGGAGGACACGGCCCGTCTGGCCCGCCGGGCCGGGCTGTTGAATATCATGGTCACCAATGGATTCATGGGCCGGGGGGCCCGGACCTCCATGTGTGACTGGCTGGATGCCGCCAATGTGGATCTTAAGGCATTCTCCAATTCCTTTTATAAACAATTTTGCAAGGCGACTTTGGCACCGGTGCTGGAAAATCTGGAGGCCCTGAAAAAGGGGGGCGTCTGGTTGGAAGTCACCACCCTGGTTATCCCCGGTCTCAACGATTCCGTTGAGGAACTCGGGGCATTGGCCGCCTTTATTGCGGATCGCCTGGGGCGGGAAACCCCCTGGCATCTTTCCCGGTTCCATCCCTGCCACGACCTCACCGACCGGGGCCCCACCCCGGTTGACACCCTGGAACGGGCCGTGGAAATCGGCCGCCGGGCCGGATTGGACCATGTCTATCTGGGCAATGTGCCCGGATCGGAATTTGAACACACCCATTGCCCCGGTTGCGGAACCCGTGTGGTCCGCCGCAGGGGCTATCTGACCCAAGACCATACCAAGCCCGGGGGCCGCTGCCCGGACTGCGGGGAAACCATCCCCGGTCTCTTCGGCCCGCCCGGCCCTGAAAGTTAAACCATGTTTTCACGTTTCACCGAAAAAACCAAAATCTACGGGAGGATGATCAAGTTCTCCCATTCCATTTTTGCCCTTCCCTTTGCCCTGTCCGCCGTGGTCCTGGCCTGGAAGGACCATGCCCCGTCCCCGGGGGATATCTTCTGGATCATCCTGGCCATGGTGGGGGCCCGGTCGGCGGCCATGGGCTTTAACCGCATTGTGGATGCCCATGTGGACAAGAAGAACCCCCGCACCGCCATCCGGGAAATCCCGGCGGGAATCCTCTCCCAGAAGGAGGCCATTCTTTTTGTGGCCCTCTCTTCCCTGGTTTTTGTGGGGGCGGCGGCCATGTTGTCCTCCCTCTGTTTCAAGCTTTCTTTCCCCGTGCTCCTGGCCCTGTTTTTCTATTCCTATACCAAACGGTTCACCGCCTATTGCCACCTCTACCTGGGCTTTGCCATTTCACTGGCACCGGCCGGGGCCTGGGTGGCCCTGACCAATAATCTGAACTGGGGCATTGTCTTCCTCTCCCTGGCCCTTTGGACACATTTTGCAGGATTTGATATCCTGTATGCCTGTCAGGACATTGATTTTGACCGGGAGCAGGGGCTGTTTTCCCTGCCGGCCAAACTGGGGGCCAAACGGGCCATGATCGTTTCTTCCATCCTCCACGGGGCCACCATGCTCTTTTTTCTTGCCTCCTATTTTGCCTTTGCCATGCACCCGGTCTTTTTAATTTTCTGGGCCGTCATCGGCGGATTGCTGGTGGTGGAGCATCGATTGGTTAAGCCGGATGATCTGAGTCAGATCCATGTGGCCTTTTTCCACATCAATTCCGTGATCTCCATCCTGCTTCTGGCCGGTGTCGTCACCCAGAGCTTTTTTTAGGAGGATGCATGCATCCCGTTAAAACCTATGTGATCGCCATCACCGGAGCTTCGGGCACCCTTTACGGCATCCGTCTCATCAAGGCCCTCATTGAGCAGGGGCACCAGGTCATGGTGTTGCTCTCCTCGGCCGGGCAACGGGTCATGGCCCATGAAATGGGCACCGACCCCAAGGCCACCTTCTATGAATTCCTGGAAGCCTACGGCGTGGATTTCAGCCAGGGGGCTCTGCTGGATGTCTTTTCCGATGGGGAAATCGCAGCCCCGCCCGCCTCGGGGTCATTTCTCCACGACGGCA
Source organism: Desulfobacterales bacterium (assembly GCA_022361135.1). The sequence goes on from JAKSBM010000803.1 coordinate 10,102, forward strand.
TGGCCGTGGTGCCCTGTTCCATGAAGACCCTGTCCGCCGTGGCTTCGGGCTATGCGGATAATCTCATTTCCCGTTCCGCCGATGTCTGCCTCAAGGAAAAGCGATCCCTGGTCCTGGTGCCCCGGGAGACCCCCTTGAACCTCATCCATTTGGAAAATATGACCCGGGTGACCCGGGCCGGTGGGGTTATCCTTCCCCCCTGTCCCTCCTTTTATACCTTTCCCGATTCCATGGAAGCCCTGGTGGATACGGTGACGGCCCGGATCCTGGACCACCTGGGTGCCGGGACCGACAGCCTGCCCCGGTGGGCCGGGGAGGGCTGATGAAACCCGCATCCCAACCCGACCCCAGCCCCCTGATCCAACGCCTTAGGGCCCAGGGCCACCGGGTGCTTCTGGTGGGGGGCCATGTCCGGGATCAGATCCTGGGAGAAAATCCAGGGGATCCCGACCTGCTCACCGATGCGCCCATCGGGGTCCTGGAAAAACTATTCAAGGTTCCCCGGGTGACCCTGGCCGGAAAATCCCAGCCCATTTGCATTGTGAACCACATGGAAATTGCCCCCTGGAGGATTGCCGACACCGAGGGAGACGCCGTCTTCCCCCATGCCGATCTGGCCCGGAGGGATTTCACCCTCAACAGCATGGCCCGGGATCCGGAATCCGGGGAACTCTTTGACCCCTTTGGGGGACGGGCCGACATGGAAGCCCGGATCATCCGCTTCACCGGGACGCCCCTGGATCGCATCCAGGAGGATCCCCTGCGCATGGTCCGGGGCTGCCGCTTTGCCGCCCGGTTCTCCTTTGAATTGGAGGCCGAGGGGTTCAAGGCCATCCGGGACCATGCACATCTCCTTAAGGGGGTGGCCGTGGAGCGGCTGCGCACGGAGCTGGTCAAGGCCATGGCCATGGACAAACCCTCCTGTTTTTTCATCCTTCTCCATGAAACCGGACTTCTGCCCCATATGCTTCCCAGCCTGGACCGTTGCTGGGATCTGGACGGGGGCCCCTTCCACGGGGAAACCGTTTTTGAACATTGCATGCTGGTGGGGGACGACATCACCCCCAAACAGCCCCTGCTGAGGCTGGCCGGCTACCTCCACGATGCCGGAAAATTCGATGCCCAGGGCATGAAAGAGGGGCGGATTACCTACCACGGCCATGAAAAAAAGATATCCGCCGTGGAAAAGGATCTTCGGGATCTGCGCTTCTCCAATCGGGACCGGGAGTACATCCTCTCCTTGGTCCAGGTCCACATGCGTCCCCTCACGGAAAAGACCAGCCCCAAATCCGTTCGCCGGCTTCTGGCCGCCCTGGCCAAATATGATCTCCCGGTTTCAGATTTCATGCGCATGCGCATTGCGGACAAAAAATCCAACCTGAAAAAAATGGCCCCCTACACCCTTTCGGACATCCGGCTGCGCTTGAACAAGATCCGGGTGGAACAGAGTGCCGGCCATGCCGTGACCCTGAAGGAGCTGGCTCTGTCCGGCAATGAGATCATGGAGATCCTGGGCGTGGGACCCGGTCCCCGGGTGGGGCAGATTAAGGATGCCCTGTTGGAGCGGATCCTGGATGACCCCGCCATCAATACCCGGGCCCATCTCATTCCCCTGGTCCATTTTTACAAGACCCATTTGCCGGAATAAATGCCCAGCCCCCTTTAAATCCTTGAATCCCGTTTCCACCAGGGGTATAAAAAGACCCTTAAATACGCAAAACCATAAGGAATAACCAATAATGGGCGACATCGTTCTCATCAATATCACCGGAAAGGACCGGGAAGGGCTGGATGCCCGGTTCATCGACATCCTGGCGCAGTATAACGTGAACATCCTGGACATTGGCCAGGCCGTGATCCACCAGCACATCTCCCTGGGCATCCTGGCGGAGATTCCCTGCCCCTCCGATTTTTCCCCCATTTTCAAGGACATGCTCTTTGAGGGCCACAATCTGGGTCTTTCCGTGGACATCACCCCGGTGGAGGCCGACAGCTACGAGCAATGGGTGGGATCCCAGGGCAAGGAGCGACGCATCATCACCGTGCTGGGACGGACCATGACCGCCAAGCAGATTTCCGCCGTGGCCTCGGCCATTGCCGAGCAGGATTTGAACATCGATTCCATCTCCCGGCTCACCGGCCGGATTTCCCTTGAAAATCCCCATGCCGATCCCAAGGCATCGGTGCAGTTTGCCGTCTCCGGCCCGCCCAGGGACATTGCCCAGATGCGGGGGCGGTTCATGGAAATTTCCCAGAACCAGGGCATCGACATCTCCTTCCACGTGGACAATATCTACCGGAAGAACCGGAAGTTGGTGGTCTTTGATATGGATTCCACCCTGATCCAGGCCGAGGTCATTGTGGAACTGGCCAAGCTGGCCGGGGTGGGGGACCAGGTGGATGAAATCACGGAATCGGCCATGCGGGGGGAAATGGATTTCAAGGAGAGTTTCCGCCAGCGGGTGGCCCTGCTCAAGGGACTGCGGGAGGATCAATTGGCCACGGTCACCGAGACCATCCCCCTCACCGACGGGGCCGGCCTGGTCACCCAGACCCTGAAAAAGCTGGGGTACAAACTGGGCATCCTTTCCGGCGGCTTCACCTTCATGGGTGAATTCCTCAAGGAGAAACTGGGCTTTGATTATGTCTTTGCCAATGATTTGGAAATCCAGAACGGCGTGGTCACCGGCAATGTAAAGGGTGGGATTGTGGATGGGGAGAAAAAGGCCGACCTCCTCCGGGAACTGGCCAGGCGGGAAGGGATTTCCATCCAGCAGACCATTGCCGTGGGGGACGGGGCCAATGACCTGCCCATGATCAGCATCGCCGGCCTGGGCGTGGCCTTCAATGCCAAACCCGTGGTCCGGGCCCGGGCGGCCAATGCCATCTCCACCATGGGGCTGGACGGGTTGCTCTACCTCATCGGAAGCCACGACCGCGAAATCCGGGAGTCCAACGGGGACGGGGAGGCATAATCCATGGGTAAAATGAAAGATCTGGCCCGGGAGATGAAGGCCCTGGAGGGGATGGTTTCCGTCTGTACCCGGTGCGGTACCTGCCAGGCCCATTGCCCCCTCTATGCCCAGACCCGGAAGGAGGGCGACGTTTCCCGGGGAAAGATCGCCCTGCTCACCGGCCTGGCCGAGGAAATGTTTAAAAATCCCAAGGGGGTGGATGAGCGGCTTAATCGCTGCCTGCTTTGTGGCTCCTGCGCCAAGGCCTGCCCTTCGGGGGTGGACACCCAGGCCATTTTCATCAAGGCCCGTTCCATCCTTACCCAATACCTGGGGTTGAGCTTTGCCAAAAAAATGGTCTTCCGCCGCTACCTGTCCCAGCCCCAAAAATTTGACCGGTTCATGGCGCGCATGGCCCGGTTTCAGTCCCTGGCCCTGAGCCCGGAGGAAAATACCCAGGCCACCTCCTGCGGCCGTGTGGACATTCGCCTGCTCCGGGACCGCCACCTTACCCCCCTGGCCGAAGAATCCTTTGGCCGTCAGGTGAAATCCATGGATGGCCGGGATCATGATTCAAACCCCGTGGCTGGAAATGGTCCCCGGGTGAGCTTTTTCACCGGTTGCCTCATTGACAAGGCCCGGCCCCAGGTGGGTATGGCCGTGGTCCAGGTTTTGGAGCATTTTGGTTGCCGGGTGATTA
>JAKSBM010000971.1 GCA_022361135.1 Desulfobacterales bacterium
ATAACACCTTCAATGGTGCCGTCGGCATCGTAGATTTCCTTGATGGCATCCCAAACTTTAACTTTCTTGGCCTTGTCGCGGGAAAGAAGAACAGTTTCTTCTTCTTCGTCCCAGACTTCGATCATGACCTCAAATTCATCACCAACGTTTACGTTTACATTGCCTTCCTCGTCAATGAATTCCTGAATAGAGATCTGTCCTTCGGATTTGTATCCCACGTCGACCAGAACCATGTCCCGTCCAACGGAAATGACAGTTCCTGTAACAACCTGTCCCTCTTCAAATTTTTTAAGGCTGGATTCGTAGATGCCCAGGAGTTCTTCCATGGACTCTTCACCGGTGATGTCAGCCATCTCCAGAGCGGCTGTCTCTTCTGTGTTCTCTAATTCTTCGGTTTTCATTTCTTGGTTTTCGTTTTCTTCAGCAATGTTGTTCATTAATATTATTCCCCCTAATCGGTATTTTTGTTACCCGCCAACGCGCCCCAGAAGGGTCGGGTCATGCGAGTACAATTCACCTGTATAGCAAGTCAAAACATGAAAATCAACCCTATATTGATAAAGGGCCTTTATTTTTTCAAATATTTGTGCATGGTATCCACCACTTCACGAATGCTCAGATGGGTGGAATCCACTTTAATTGCATCTTCGGCAGGCTTCAGGGGAGCCTCTTTCCGTTGGGAATCATTTTGATCCCGGGTGGCCATATCCGACTTCACCTTTTCAAGGTCGGCCTTGGTCTTTCCCATTTCTTCAAATCGACGCTGAGCCCGGATGGACAGATCGGCAAACAGGAAAAACTTAAACGGTGCGTTGGGAAAAACCACGGTGCCCATGTCCCGCCCCTCAAATACGGCATCCTCTTGATCGGCAATGCGACGCTGGATGTCCAGCAGGGCCTGCCTCACCATGGGAAGGGCCGAGGTCTCCGAGGCCAGCATTGAAATCTCAGGGGTTCGAATTTCATCGCTGATATCCCGGCCGGAAACGGTGAGCCGTGTCCCATTTTGGGTAAACCCCAGATCCAGTTTTTCAAGGAAGGGAGCCAACTCATCGGCGTTTTTCCAGTCAATGCCCTGCTCCCGGATCTGGTGGGCAACGCCGCGGTAAAGTGCCCCGGTGTCCACATAGACACATCCCAGTTCCTGGGCCAGCATGCGGCTGATTGTGGTTTTTCCGGCACCGGCCGGACCGTCAATGGTGATAATGCGATGGTTCATTCTTACTCCTCAGGCCGGATCTTGTTCCAACACGCTTTTCAAGGCAGCCAGAAAGGCCTGGTTTTCTTCTGGAAGCCCGGCGTTTACACGCAGATAATTTTTAAATCCATAGGATTTCATGGAGCGGGCAATCACCCCTTCTTTTAACAGGGCGTTGAACACTTTCTTGGAGTCCCGCCCCACATCCACCATGAGAAAATTGGATTGGGAAGGAAGGCAGCTCAGCCCCATGTCCCTGAGACCGGAGACCAATTGGTCCAGCCCGTCATGGGCACATTGTACACTCTGGGCCAGGAATTCGCCATCGGCCAGTGCAGCACAGGCGGCCACCTGGGCCAGACTATTCACATTAAAGGGCTGGCGGATCCGGTGGAGGATTTGGGCCACCCCCTCATCCATGATTCCGTATCCCACCCGAAACCCGGCCAGACCATAGGCCTTGGAAAAGGTTCTCAGGGTGATAATCCGATCATCGGCCAGGGGCCTTTCCAGGGAATCATATACGCTGTCGTCCCGGACAAATTCCGCATAGGCCTCATCCACAACAATCAGAACATCCGCCGGCACCCGGCGACTGAATTCAATGAAATCGGAACGGGAAATGGTTCCCCCGGTGGGATTAAAGGGGTTGGTGATAAATACCATGCGGGTTTTCGGCCCAATGCCCTGGATCAATGCCTCCAGATCCGTATCAAAGCCTTTGAGGGGAACCATGATGGGATTTCCCTTGGCGATTTTTACACAGATTTCATACATGAGAAACGACGGCAGGGGCATGAGGGCTTCTTCCCCGGGGTTGAGAAAGGCATGGCACAGCAGACAGATGATATCGTCGGATCCGTTGCCAATGACCACATTCCCGGTTGAAACCCCATATTTTTCCGCCAGCATTTCAGTCAATTCAGGTGCTGCAGATTCGGGATAACGATGCATCTGGGAGAGATGATGGAGGACAGCGTCTTTGATTGCGGGTGAACATCCCAGGGGATTTTCATTGGATGCCAACTTAACGGCCTCCTTAATCCCCAGCTCCCGTTCCAGCTCCTTGAGGGGTTTTCCCGCCTCGTAGGCTTGAATGGTTTCGACCGTGGAACTCATGTTGAATTTCATGGAATCTGCTCCTGAATGGATAAAAGAGTAATATGTAGTTAGGATTTGAATTTTTGTCAACACCTATGGTAGAGATGTTTTCAAACCCCAAACCCTACGGAGACCCTATGCCCCATCGCGTTTTAACCGGGCTTGAAACCCTGAAACAGACCCCCTTGCCGGAACTGGAAGGAAAGCGGCTTGGCCTGCTGGCCAACCCCGCTTCCGTCACATCGGACTTTACCCATGCCCGAACCCTGATCCAGCAACGCTTTCCCGGCCAGCTCAAGGCCCTGTTTTCACCCCAGCACGGTTTTTTCGCCGAAAAGCAGGACAATATGATTGAATCCGGGCACGGGCGGGACCCGGAACTGGACATCCCCATCTTCAGCCTTTACAGCGAAACCCGGATCCCCACCCCGGAAATGTTTGATCCCATTGACACCTTGCTCATTGACATCCAGGATGTGGGCACCCGGGTTTATACCTTTATATATACCATCTCCCATTGCATGGAGATGGCCGCCCAATGCAATAAGGAAATCGTCATCCTGGACCGGCCCAACCCCATCGGCGGAATCCAGGTGGAGGGCAACCTCCTGGAAGATGAATTCACCTCCTTTGTGGGACGCTACCCCATCCCCATGCGCCACGGCATGACCGTGGGGGAAATTTCACAATTCTTCAATACAACCTTCAATATCAATTGTGAACTCAGCGTTATCCCCATGGAAGGGTGGCACAGGGGAATGTATTGGGAGGATACCGGACTGCCATGGATCCCCCCTTCACCCAATTTACCCACCCCCCTTTCCTGTGCGGTCTACCCGGGCCAGGTGATATACGAAGGCACACAACTCAGCGAAGGCCGGGGCACCACCCTGCCCTTTGAACAATTCGGCGCCCCCTACCTTGACCTCAAAGCCATCCAAGGGGAAGCATGCCAATTGATAAAAGGCGCACATCTCAGGCCGGTGCATTTTGAACCCACCTCGGGAAAACACGGGGGGAAAATTTGTCGCGGCTTCCATATCCATGTCACCGACCGAAGGGAATTCCGCCCCTATTTTGCCTCCCTATCCCTGCTCCGGCTCATCCAAAAACACCATCACCAGGAGTTTGAATATAAGCAGCCCCCCTATGAGTACGAATTTGATCGTCTTCCCATGGATCTGATCCTGGGCAGTCAACGGCTTCGTTGCGCCATTGAAGCACAGGCAGACATCGGTGATTTGGCATCCGAATGGCAACGGGAAGCCCACGCCTTTAAAACCGAATCCAGGGCCTTTTATCTCTATGACTGATGCAGCAAAAAAAGAAGGACGCAATCCCCAATGGATCCGCATGAGCTTCAAGGACAATAAGGTCTGGGTGGAAACCGGAGAGGACGGCACACCCATTGAAAAGGACAATAAGGTCCGGATCAAATACAACCTCATGCAGGACCATGAATACTGGATCAACAAAGAAAGCCTGAAACCGGAAGAACAGGCCCTGCCGGCCGGTGCCAAGGAAAGAAAACCCAGGAAGAAAAAGGCAAAGCCCCTGGACCTGTCCCAGCTGCCCGTCAATTGCATCCGCATTTTCACCGATGGGGCGTCATCGGGGAATCCAGGCCCATCGGGCATTGGCATTCTTCTCCAATACCAGGCCCATGAAAAAAAAATATCCAAATCCATAGGCCGGGCCACCAACAACACGGCAGAACTCACCGCCATCCAGCAGGGACTGCTGGCATTGAAACGCCGGGATTTACCCGTGAGGATATTCACGGACTCCAAATATGCCATGGATGTTTTAACGGGAGCAAAAAAAGCCGGAACACATAAAGAGTTGGTGGGAAAAATTCAGGAATTGATGGGCCAATTCAAGGACATTGATTTTATCAAGGTCAAAGCCCATGCCGGCATAAAGGAAAATGAGGTGGCCGACTATCTGGCCGTATCGGCCATAGAAAAGTAAGGGGAAGAGGACATAAAAAAGGGACCGATATTGACAACGGTCCCGTTTTTACAAAACTTGATTTGTCTGAAACTTATTTTTTCAGATCAGCCAGCTCTTTTTCCAGCTCAGCAATTCTGGCCTTGTCATCTTCAGCAGGAGCTTCGGTGCCTTCTTCGCTTTTCCAGGAATCTTTAAGTTCGTCAAAGCCGAGGTAGAGGGCAAGGCCGCCACCCAGCAAGAGAACAGGCGGAAGACATCCAGCCAGAAGATTCAAGAATTCACCAAACCAGACTGCCAAGCCCACAACACCGAGAAGAACTGCAATAGCACCGCCAATTAACGTTTTCATAAAGATATCCTCCTTAAACTTTTATGCAACACCAAAAAATGTCCATACTTTAAACAGAAAAAAGCGCTTGTCAATAATTTTTGAAAAATAACATAGGAAACGGCTTTAATCAAGGCTATTTTAGCAGTATCCCCCCGACTACCCAAGGGCGCTAAGCCATGATTATAAAGGGTTTTCATAAATGGATCTCAATTATCATATTGCCATTAGACCCGGGCTTTGATAAAAAATTAAGATTTAAGTTATTTTGAATTCAAGGCCAAGTATTAAAAGGAATTTCAATGAGCCTGCTTAACTCCATAAAATCCGTGGTGCCGGCCACCCGGAGCATGATCCGAAAATACATCAATTACCTCCTTGGAGATAACCACGATTATTTTACCAATATCTACCCGGGCAATCGCAGTTTCATCGTTCGAAGAATCATGGGCTACCTGGCCCGGAAAATCCAGATCGATGACCATAACCTGGAAAAAATAAAAAACCTGCCCGAAAACAGCCATGTGGTTTTTGCATCCAAGGAAAAGCATCTCTTTGATTTCCTTTATTTCCACACCCGGCTCAAGGCCGAAGAACTGCCCCACCCGGAAATCGGGTTTGATTATCAATTCTGTCCCTTTCTGCCCATTAAGCAATTGTTTAAAATCGCCCTGTCCCAGGCCGATTATTTCTTTCACAACTACGAACTCAAGGATCTCTATGCCAGCGGCCTTGCAGAGCGGGAGCTGCTCAGCGGGAAATCCGGCTTTGTCTCCCTCATTGAAAAGGAAGATTTCCAGAACCGGTTCATCCGATCCGGCCCCGACCCCCTCCACCATTTGATTGAATTGCAGAAAAAGACCGATGATCCGGTGATCATCGTTCCCGAGGATACCATTTATGTGGCCAACCCCATGCACAAGGAACCGGGTCTGGCCGACATCCTCTTTGGTACCCACGAGCGCCCCGGACTGGTCAAACGCCTCTTCATCCTGCTGCGCCGCCCGGAAAAGGTTAAAATCGCCGTGGCCAAACCGGTGAACCTGAAAACATTCATCAACCGCAGTGATATCCAGATGTTGGATTCAGAATTCCAGACCCACCGCCTGAGAAGTCATTTGGTGGACATCCTCAACCGCCAGCGCAAAAGCATCACCGGCCCGGTTTTGAAATCCAGACAGGAAATCACCGAGGATATACTCAACCGAAAATCCCTGAGGGAATTTCTGGCCGACTATGCCCAACGGAACAATATTTCCCTGAAAAAAACTAATAAAAAGGCAGCCGGCTACATCAATGAAATCGCCGCAAACTACAACCAGCGGATAATCAATTTCGGCCATTGGATCCTGAACTGGATCTTTAAAAATATCTTCGACGACCTCATGGTGAACCAGGAAGAGCTTAACCGCATGCGGGAAAAATATGCAGAAGCCCCCCTTATCCTGGTCCCCTGCCATAAGAGCCATCTGGACTATCTGCTCCTTCCATACATCATGTTTGAAAACAACATGCCCTGTCCCCACATTGCCGCAGGAAAAAACCTTTCCTTCTGGCCCCTGGGACCCTTATTCCGCCGCGGGGGGGCATTTTTCCTCCGCCGGACCTTCAAGGGCGCCGAACTCTATGCCAAAATCTTCGGCGGTTACCTGGAACAATTGCTCCGGGAAGGCTTTAATATCAAAATTTACATCGAAGGCGGAAGAAGCCGGACCGGTAAACTCCTGCCCCCCAAACCCGGTGGGCTGGCCATGATGATCCGCGCCTACCTGGACGGGGCCTGTGACAATCTCTACTTTGTCCCCATCTTTGTGGGCTATGACCGGGTTTTGGAAGAGGATGCCTATCTCAAGGAAATTGAAGGGGGAAAGAAGAGCCCGGAAACCCTGAAAGGTCTCATCTCCACCCGGAAATTCCTCAAGAAAAAATACGGTAAAGTCTATGTCCGCTTTGATGAACCCATTTCCATCCGGGATTACATTTCCGATAAGAACATCGACCTGAAACGGGTGGGATCCAAAGAATACATGAATTTTGTCAAAGGCTTTGGATATAAACTCATCGACTCCATCAACCAGAAAACCGTGGCCACCCCCCACGGCATCCTGGCTTCGGCCATCCTCAACTGCCGGGGAAACAGTTTTTCCAGCAAACAGGTCATGGTCCGTGTCAACACCTATATGAACCTGTTGACCCATCACAATGCCGAACTTTCAGATACCCTGGTCATGGACCCGGACAACACCTTGAAGGCCGTCACCCAGACCTTCCTTTCCCGGAAATTCATCGAACTCATCGACGAAGACGAGGACGAAATTTCCGCGGAAACCAATTTTGTGGTTAAACAGAACAAACGGGCCATTCTCGATTATTACAAGAACTCGGTCATCTCCTTTTTTGTGCCCTCGGCCTACACCGCCATTGCCATCCTGGAAATAGACCGTTTCAAATTCTCCCCTTCGGATTTGCTGAGGCGGTATAAGTTCCTCCAGACCATGTTCACCGATGAATTTTCCTTCAACGAGGACATCACCTGCGAGGAACAGATCAGCCGAAGCCTCAAGGGCTTTGTCAACGAAGGTATCCTGGTGCCGGACACCCACCGTCCGGACCTTTTCAACCTCACCTCAAAAGGATTGCGAAAACTCAAATGGATCGCCGCATTCATGGCACCCTTTTTCCAGTCCTACCACACCACCCTGCTCTACCTTGAAAAGGAAAAGAAGGAGATCACCGATCCCAAGGAACGGGGCAAAAAGATCCTCTCCTTTGGTGGAAAAATGTACAAGAAAAAACAGATTCCCTCCCGGGAATCGGTTTCCCTCATCAATTATAGAAATGCAGCGGCCTTCTTCGAGAAAAACGGGATCAAAAGCAGCCAGGACCAAGGTGAAATCGACCATTACAAACAGATACTCAGCCGCCTGATCCGGCTGAACCAGCAATAGGGCGCCCATGAAAGCATTGGTTCTGGCCGCCGGATTCGGCACACGCCTCCTGCCCCACACAAAGGTGGTGCCCAAACCCTTGTTTACCTTGGGGGGCACCAGCCTTCTGGAAATAACGGTTCAAAAACTTATCCGATCCGGGTGTTCGGAGGTATGGATCAACAGCCACCACCTCCACGGGGAGGTGGAAAAAGCAGTCCATGAAATGGCACCCCGGTGCCATGCCGAACTGCGCATCAGCCACGAAACCGAAATTCTGGACACCGGCGGGGCCATTGCCAAGCTGCGTCACGCCCTGGCCGGCGGCCCCTTTTTCGTCCTAAACGCCGATGTGATCTCCAACATTGATCTGGAAGCATTGCGCCGGGCCCATGTGGAAAGCAATTCACTGGCCACCCTGGCCCTCCATGATCGGCCGGAATTCAACAAGGTTCGCCTGGATGAAAACCAGGCCATTGAAACCTTTGATGCCCAGGGACGGGGATATGCCTTCACCGGAATCCAGTTGTTGTCATCGGAAATCCTTGACCATCTGCCAACGGAACCGGCCTTTTCCAGCATCCGCCTCTACGAATCCCTCTGCCCCACGGGTCGGATACGGGGCCACCTTGTTCCCTCCCCCTTTTGGGAAGACATTGGCACCCCCCAGGCCTATGGCCGCACCGCCCGCCATTGGCTGGCCGCAAAAAACCTCTTCCCGGATGGAACATACCCGGGCACGGCAGAAGTATCCATACGCCCCCTGGCCGGGGACGGTTCCGACCGCACCTGGTACCGGGCAGGAACAGATGGAAAGAATCCCGGCCTGATTCTATCGGACCACGGCATTGCCGTCCCCGGCAGCGAAAGGCGGAAACAAGTCTCTGCCTTTGTCCACATCGGAAGGCATCTTAAGGCCCAAGGCATTGCCGTTCCCAAAATCCTGGACTGGGATAACCTCTCCGGTCTGGTGGTTCTGGAAGATTTGGGATCCACCCATCTGGCCGATGCCGTCCAGGCTTTGATGCCGAACCATGATCCGGCATCCCAAGAAAAAACCAAAGGGCTGACAACTTTGTACAGCCCGGTAATTGATGCCCTCATCGATTTTTCCCAACGGGGTATCCAGAATTTCGATCCCCAATGGACCTGCCAGACCGAAAGCTATTCCAAATCCCTGATCCTGGAAATGGAATGCCGGTATTTTCTAAATGCCTTTGTGGAAGGGATCTGCGGCCGAAACATTCCCTTTGAAGGGCTTGAAACGGAATTCAATTACATTGCAGACAATGCATTGGAAACGGGATTCCCCGGCCTCATCCACAGGGATTGCCAATCCAGAAACATCATGATCCACAAGGATCGCCCCTGGTTCATTGATTTCCAATCGGCCCGCAAGGGCCCCCTGCAATACGATTTGGCATCCCTGCTCATGGATCCCTATGTCCAGTTACCCCATAAGGTCAGGGAGCAGCTATTAACCCTCACCATGGAAAAGCTGAAGCTGGCCCGGGCCGGGGAGCAAAGTGATTTCATCCGTTCCTTTGAATTCTGCTGCCTCACCCGCCTCATGCAGGCCCTGGGAGCCTTCGGCTTCCTCAGCAAGGTTAAAGGAAAACCCCAATTCAAGGCCCACATCCCGGCAGCCCTGGAAGGCCTGTCCCGGGTGATCAAAAACCTGGAATCCAAAGAACCGGGCCACCTGCCCAAGCTCAATGCACTGATTAAGACTTTAAGCCCCTAAGGAGATAATATGGAAAAACGTTTTCTCATGATCAACGGACTTCCCGGAAAGGTGGCCTGCACCATGGCCCAGGCGGCCTTGGCCGATCCCCGTTTCCAACTGGTCCCCTTCTCACTCACCGGACAGGATATCCCCGAAGAAAGCCACATTGTTGACGGAACCGAGATTCAATTGGTCAAACCCGATGTCCGGGATGATCGCATCAATGAAATCCAATCCCAATACCCCGGCCTCATTGCCGTGGACTATACCCACCCCACAGCCGTGGAAGGCAATGTCCGCTTTTACAGCCAGAACAAGATTCCCTTTGTCATGGGAACCACGGGGGGGGACTTTGAAAAACTAAAGGCCATCATGGACCAGGGAACCACCCCTGCGGTCATCGCCCCCAACATGGCCAAGCAGATCGTCGGCTTCCAGACCATGATGGATTATGCCGCCACAAAATTCCCCGGCCTCTTCGACGGCTATAAACTGCGCATCAAAGAAAGCCATCAGCAGACCAAGGCCGACACCTCGGGCACGGCCAAGGCCATGGTGGGCTACTTCAATGAATTGGGAATGGATTTCAACGTTTCCGACATTGAGCAGGAGCGGGATCCAAAATCCCAGGAAGAAAATTGGAATATTCCCAGGGAACATTTGGACGGCCATGCCTGGCACACATACACCCTCACCTCTCCAGACGATTCGGTATGCTTTGAATTCACCCACAACATCAACGGCCGCCAAATCTATGTGGACGGCACCTTTGATGCCGTGGACTTCCTGGGGGAAAAACTTGGAACCTGTAAAACCGGTGAAATTTTCACCATGATGGACGTGCTCAACAAGGCCTAGGAGCCCCAATGGCAATACATCTTAAACTCATTCTCATCCTCCTGGGGCTGGCCTATCTGATCAGCCCCGTGGATATCATCCCCGACCTTCTCCTTCCCTTTGTGGGATGGATCGACGACGGTGTCGTTCTCTGGGCCCTCTATCACCTGCTGCGCCATGGACGGTTGCCCAAATTTCCCTTCCCCGGTTCACAGGGAAAGCCCCGCAGCCGGACAAATCCCCAATCCCCTCCAAAGCAAAACGGACCGACACGGCAGAACCATACCCAGACCCGCCGGCAAAGGGAAACGCCCAAAAGCAAAACAACTAAAAAATCAAAAGCCCAGTCACCGCCTTCGGATCCATACCAAACCCTGGGGGTCCCCCCCGGTGCCCGGTGGGAACAAATCCAGGCCGCCTACAAGGAAAATATCAAAAAATACCATCCGGACAAGGTCTCCCACCTGGGGGAGGAATTCACCACCCTGGCCAATGAAAAATTCCTCCGGATCCAGGCCGCCTACAACACCCTCAAAACCCAGCGGGGACACAAAAAGCCATGAGCTTTTTCCTGGAGGTCCAAGGCCGAAAGGTGGAAGCCCAATGGTGGGGAGAAGCCGACAATTCAACACCGGTCATGGTCCTCCTACACGAAGGCCTGGGCTGCACCGCCCTGTGGAAGCAATTCCCCCAGCAACTGGCCCGGGCCCTCCACTGCCGGATATTTGCATATTCCAGGCTGGGATACGGCCACTCCGATCCATGCCCCCTGCCCCGCCCCACGGACTTCATGCACAGGGAGGCCCGGGAAACCCTCCCCGGGGTCCTGGAAGCCGCAGGCATTGATCAATACCATCTCCTGGGCCATTCCGACGGCGGCTCCATCGCCCTGATCCACGCCGCCACCCAACCCAGGGGGCTGAAAAACATCATCACCGAAGCCGCCCATGTCTTTTGCGAACCCATCACCCTCAAGGCCATTGCCAAGGCCAAGGATGCCTACCGGAACGACACCCTGAAACAAAAACTGGCCAAATACCATGGGAAAAACACGGACACCGCCTTCCGGGGTTGGAATGATGTCTGGCTCTCCCCGGAATTTGTCCATTGGAACATCGAATCCTGCCTGGCGAACATCCAGGTTCCCTGCCTGGCCCTCCAGGGCGAATCAGACCCCTACGGCAGCCCTGCCCAACTCACCGCCATCCAGAACCAGGTGCCCCTTTGCACCAGCCACCTCATTCCCTCCTGCGGCCATACCCCCCACAAGGAACAGCCCCTCCCCACCCTCACCGCCATAATTGATTTTATTTAGTCACTCCCTTTTTCCACTGGCAACTCCACTGGTCCCACCACGGTATATTGCACTCTTTATGTTATTTTTTTAAAAAAAGTTTTTTTTAAAATCATTGGAAAATACGCAATTCGCCCTAAGAGTTTTCCTTATATTTCATATTTTTAAGTATTTTTTTTCACATATTTTGCATTTATGTTTCTCAATTCGAAACAATGTGAAATTTTATCCCCATTACTTGTGTAAATCATGAGAAACAAGCGATAACGCGACGACTTGACATATCGTAAAATTCCATCTATCGACTGTAGGATCCGCAAACTAAACAATTTTTGAAGAAACTTTACCCAAAAAAATTTTACTCGGCCGAAGAGGACGTTTTGAGGACTCACAACTTGACAAATTCCACGGAAAAGCTACTCAACACCATCCGGTCTGCTCCAAGTCCCTCACAAGACCCCATCCTTGGAAGAGCGAATATGGAACACAACCAAGCCGTTTCCATGAATACCCAGCTCAAAAAAGGATTGACCGCCGGCATTTTCATTGGTGACCAGCACATTTCCCTGGCACTTGTGGGCCGGGAAAAAATGTCCTCGCCCCCCAAAG
>JAKSBM010000407.1 GCA_022361135.1 Desulfobacterales bacterium
ACATTGCCTTCCGGGCCGGTGCCCCCTGCCGCGTCGAGCCCCTGGCCGATCGCCAGGCCGTAACCCTGGTCTTCAACTGCTGCGGCGTGGATCGCCAAAAGTTCATGGATTATATCAAGGAAGATCCCGCCACCTATAACGATTGGGGGGAAGACTGGGCCCAGCAGACCTCGGGTCTTGAAAATGATATGTTCAGCCCCTATTTCCAGAAGCAGTTTGACCAGGCCATCTCGGAAAAGATCATCGAGGACACGGAGTTTGATCTCTGCGGTTCCTGGTCCACCATCACCGACGACGGCCAGGCCACCTACCTCAACCTGGTCCACCTGCGTGACGTGGATGTCACCGATTGCCGGGAACTGACCCGGGCGGAAATGTCCGGCCGGGCCCAGGTTCTGGAAGCCATCAAGGCCATGAACCACACCATCCCCGGATGGGAAAAGGCCCGTCTGAGAAACTATGCCATGAGCCTGGGCACCCGGGATTCCCGGAAAATCGTCGGGGTCTATGACATGGTGGGCAAGGATGTCATGGAAGAGGGACGCTTCGAGGATTCCATCGGTATCTTTCCGGAATTCGTGGATGGGTTCGGCGTCCTGCGCCTGCCCGTGACCGGACGCTACTTCCAGGTTCCCTACGGGGCCATCCTGCCCAAGCGCATGGAAAACCTGCTGGTGGCCGGTCGGTCCATTTCCGGTGACCAGATTTCCCATGCCGCCACCCGGAACATGATGTGCTGCGCCGTTTCCGGCCAGGGCGCCGGTGCCGCCGCCGCCACCGCCGTGAAGCAGGGCACCACCGTGCGCAAGGTTGCCGTGGCGGACATCCAGAAAACCCTGGCTGACCAGGGCGTTCGCTGCCAGTACTAAAGAATCCCGGCCCCTTTTAGGGCTGTGAATCATAAAGCCCCGTCTTTCCCGGTTAAGGGAAGGACGGGGCTTTTTTTATCGGCATTGCCGCCGGGTTGGGGGCAAAGGGAGAACCGGTCTTTTTTCACGGGGGCTTTTAACCCCTTCCGACAGGGGCGATTGCAGGGTTTGTCCATTACGGTTGGTGGTGGCGGATTCCTTCTCCCCCGTCGTGGCCGGGGTGAAGGGAAAACTGTGGCATCAAATGGACAAAGGCCCCACCCATTGAGACGTTTCAACGGCTCCAACCGGACCGCTGTTTTGAATCCCCATTATATTTAATCCTGGATCAAATTCAGGATGGTCCTGGAGCAATATTCCCCCACATCGGCCAGTCCGTCCACGGGCAGGAAAAGCCGGGCATTGCTGGAAAAAAGACAGGTGACCGCGGCGGGGAAATCTTCATCGGCTTCATAAAAAATATAGCAAAGGTAGACCTTGGGCAGGGGGCGGACCAGCAGGGAAAAATCCCCGCCCCCGCCCTTGGGGGACATTTCTCCGTCCAGGGCTGCGACAATCTCCCGGGCCCTTTCCTTGATCCCATCGACATGGGGGATGAGGATCTGTTCCGTGTGGCTGGCAAAGGCCGCGGCATAGGGGGCGGTGTCCGGGAATTCCTTGTAGGCCTTAAAGGGAATGATCAGCGGTGTATCGCTCCGTGCATTCAAGGCATAGAGGGAGATGAGGATCCCCAGGACGGCATCGTGGTCCGAGCCTTCCATTTCAATGCCCCCGGGGGAGATTCGGCATTCTTTGCCGAATGCAGTGAAGGCATAGGTCTCGCCGTCCTGCCGTGCCGGAAGATGGGCGGCCAGATCCGGAGGCAGGTCCCCGTATAATCGGTTGAGGTTCTCCTGTACAATTTTTTGATAATTATCGGTCATGGTCCCTCCCTGTGGCCCGGGGTTGGGATGAACCGTCAGCGTGCGGCCGTTGAACCGTTTTGCAAGGGGTGGGGAATGGTGGGATCGCGTCCCCGTAAATGATGGCCGTCCGTGGACGATGTGACCGGGCCTGGAATGAAAAACCCCGCTCCGGAGAGCGGGGTTGGATGATTAAGCCTTTGCTGCTTCCATGGCGCGTTTGAAGCCTTCCAAGGAATTTTTAATGGTGTCATCGGGGACTGCGTATGAGAGCCGGAAATGGCCCGGTCCGCCAAATCCAGAGCCGGGAACGGCCAGGATCTGCTGCTCTTTGAGCAGGCCCACAAATTTCACATCGTCGGCAATGGGGCTTTTGGGGAAAAGGTAAAAGGCGCCCTGGGGCACGTCAAACTCGTACCCGGCGGCCTTGAGCCCTTCGCAGAACATGTCCCGCCGTCTCCGGTAGATGTCCATGTCCACGGTGACACCCTGGAGTTTTCCCACCACCTGCGGGAACAATGCCGGGGCATTGACGTACATCATGGTGTTGGTAACCCCGGCGGCTGAGGCAATGATCTGGGCATCCTCGGCCTTGGGGTTGATGGCCAGGTAGCCGATGCGTTCCCCGGCCAGGGAGAGTTCCTTGGAATAGGAGGTGAGCACAATGGTGTGGTCGTAGGCATTGAACATGGAGGGAACCTCCACATCATAGGCGATTTTCCGATAGGGTTCGTCGGAGATCATGTAGATGCGTTTGCCGTACTTGGCACTGGCCGCTTCCAGGATCTGCCCCAGCTTGGCCAGCTCGTCGGCGGTGTAGACCGTGCCCGTGGGATTGTTGGGGGAGTTGATGAGAAAAACCCGGGTTTTTTCGGTGATGGCCGCTTCAATGGCATCCAGATCCAGATGAAAATCCGGAAGGGAGGCAGCGGTTTTCAACTGGGCATTGGCAATGAAGGCATATTGGTTATAGCCCACAAAATAGGGGGCCGGGACCAGGATTTCCTCCCCGGGGTTCATCAGGGCCCGGAGGGTGTCGTTCAAGGCTCCTGCAGCCCCTGCCGTCATCACCACCAGATCGGCGGGCAGCTCAATGGAAAATTCGGATCCCAGGTAATCGGCCACGGCCTGTTTGACCTGGGGAAACCCGGAATTGGGCATGTATCCATGGGAGACAGCAGGGTCATTAATCAAGTCGAGAAGGGTCTGCTTAACGGCCGGCGGCGGGGGAACATCGGGATTCCCCAGGGAAAAATCATAGACCTTGTCGGCCCCGAATTTTTCCCGCATGCGGATTCCCTCTTCGAACATTTTCCGGATCATGGAAGCAGCTTCCACCATTTGTATCATCTTGTCAGCAATGGGCATGGATGGTCTCCTAAGTCTCTTTGTGGCCAGTGTCGGTCTAGTTCATTCCGGGGCGGATGATTCTGGATTCGTTGGCCCGCTGTTTTTTTGCCTGCTCTTCCTGGAGGCGGGTCAGGGCTTTAATGACCTTTTGGGTTTCCTGTTCCATGGTTTCGGGGAAGAGATCCATGGCCTTTTCCAGGGTATGGGCTTCGATTTTTGCCTGGATGGGAACCGGACCCTGGGGGCTGTTTAGCTGGGTGGTGGCCAGGAAAAGGATTTCCCGGTCCGGATCCGGGCTTCCGTCGACCTTGATGGGGGTGAGTTGCCGGAGGGTGGCCACCTTTAGATCGGTGATGGTTTCTTCCTTGTAAAGGTGATCCTTGTCCACCGTGAAATTCAGGCCGCTGGGGCTTCCGCCGTTATCTGCCATGGATGTCTCCTCGTGTAAAAAATTTAAGGGGGATCCGGTTGGTCCGGATCGGTATATTTAAAGTCTTAGTACCTTTACCCCGATATTCGCAAGAAAAAGAAAAATTATCACACTACACCAGGTCTCCCATCTGCGCAAGGCGAGTTTTCCTTGAATTTTATCCCCGGGCGGGATACCGTCCCAGGCAGATTATGAACCCCTTTTCAATTTGGAACCCACGAAATGAGACTTCTTCACACCTCGGACTGGCACATCGGTCGTCTTCTTTACGGGCGGAAACGATACCGGGAATTTGAACAATTTTTAGACTGGCTCTTGGAATATATCCAGGCCCATGGGGTGGATATCCTGGTCATCGCCGGGGATATTTTTGACACCACCACCCCCTCCAATCGGGCCCAGTCCCTCTATTATAAATTTTTAACCCGGTTGGGGCCCACCCCCTGTTCCCATGTGGTGGTCATCGGGGGCAACCATGATTCTCCTTCCTTTCTGGATGCCCCTGCCTCCCTGCTCAAGGCATTGAATGTCCATGTGGTGGGATCGGCCCCCCCGGACATGGAAGATGAAATTTTAGACCTCTTTGATGACCAGGGGCGTCCCCTGGCAAGGATCTGCGCCGTTCCCTATCTGCGGGACCGGGATATCCGCAGGGCCAGGGTGGGGGAGGGGGCCGATGAAAAGACCCAAAAGTTCGTCCGGGGCATTGAGACCCACTATGAACAGATGGGGCAATTGGCCGGAGCGGATCGGGTGCCGGAGATTCCCCTCATTGCCACGGGGCATCTTTTTGCCGCCGGGGGGAAAACCGTCGACGGAGACGGGGTAAGGGAACTTTACATCGGTTCCCTGGCCCGGGTGGGTGCCAATGCCTTCCAGGGCGCCTTTGATTATGTGGCCCTGGGCCATTTGCATTCCGCCCAGAAGGTGGGGGGATGTGAGGAAATTCGTTACTCCGGTGCGCCTTTGCCCATGGGGTTTGGAGAGGCCGGGGGGCTTAAAAAAATGATCCAGGTGGATTTTGACGGGGCGGTGCCGACCATTGAAACCGTGGAGATTCCCTGTTTCCAGGAATTGATTTCCATCAAAGGGGAGATGGGGGAAATCCTGGAGAAAATAGAAGGTCTGGTTTCCCAGAATTCCAGGGCCTGGCTGGTGGTGGAGTACACCGGGGAGGGATTGGCAGCCGATCTGCGCCAGCAGGTGGAGACGGCCGTGGCCGATTCTGCCATGGAAGTCCGGCGCATTAAAAATTGCCGGATGGTGAAAAAAATCACCCAGGCCCCGGTGGACCGCCTGGAAACCATGGATGAAACCGATGTGTTCCAGCGGCTTTTGGAAGGGGCGGGAATCCCCGATGATGAACAGAGCGGCCTCATGGTGACCTATGGGGAAATTCTCAAGGAAATGCAGGAAAAGGATCTCCGGGCCCAATGAAGATTTTACAGCTGAGATTTAAGAATTTGAATTCCCTTTACGGCGAGTGGACCGTGGATTTTACCCATCCCGGTTTTGAGTCCGAGGGGATTTTTGCCATCACCGGCCCCACGGGGGCGGGAAAGTCCACGGTGCTGGACGCCCTTTGCCTGGCCCTCTATGCCCGAACCCCAAGGCTGTCCGCCGTGACCAAGGGGGGCAATGAAATCATGGGCCGGGGCACCGGGGAATGTTCCGCCGAGGTGGTTTTCGAAACCCCCCGGGGGCAGTTTTCCTGCCAATGGAGTCAGCACCGGGCCTATAAAAAGGCCGGGGGAAAATTGGCCGATTCCCGCCATGAAATTTTCAATGCCCTCACCGGGGAGGTGCTGGAGACCAAAAAACGGGAGACCGCCGCCCGCATCGAGGCGGAAACCGGCATGGATTTCCATCGGTTCACCCGGTCCATGCTCCTGGCCCAGGGGGGATTTGCCGCCTTTTTGGCCGCCGGTCCCGACGAGCGTTCCCCCATATTAGAACAGATCACGGGGACGGGCATCTATTCTGAAATTTCCATGGCCGTCCACCAGCGCCTCCGGGAAGAGCGTCAGAAGGAAGAGGAACTTAAGGGGCGCACCGCAGGCATTGCCATCCTCTCACCCGAAGAAAAGGAAAATCTGGAGGCGGAATTGGCCCGGGAAGGGGGCCGGCGCAAGGAACTCAGCACAAGGGATGGAAGGCTGACAAAGCATCTGGAATGGCGGCGGGGCATGGTGGCCCTGGAGGCGGAGTTGGATGGTCTGGTCCAGGAGAATTTGACCCTGACCACCCAGGAAAAGGACTTTGAATCCGCCAGGGATGAATTGGCTGGGGGCCAGCGGGCCAAGGGCCTGGAACCCGAATTCCAAATCCTTAAAGCGGGGCGGGAAAAGCGGGAACGGGATGCAAGCCAGCTCAAGGCCGCCCGGGGGGAATTGCCCCTATTAGAAAAGGGGTTAAGGGATCGAAATGAAGCCCTGGATGGGGCCCGGAAAAAGTTGGAACAGGCCGAAGCCCATCGCCAAAAGGCATTGGAGCAGATTAAAAAGGCCAGGGCCATGGATTCCACCCTGGATGAAAAACATCGGGCCGTGGACCGGGCCCGCCAGGGCCTGGAACGATCCAACCAAGCCTTGAAAAATCGAGAAAAGGAGTTGCTCCAGGCCAAAAAGGATAAGGGGCGGTTGGAGAAAAAATTGGCCGAACTCCAGCTCTTTTTGGAAAAACACCATCGGGACCAGGGGTTGACGGCGGCCTTGGCCGGTATCAAGGCCCGGGTGGGGGAACTTTTGGCCATCCGGGACAGGCGGCAAAAGATGCAGGGGGAGTGGAGCCAATTGAACCGGACCCTCAAGGCCGTTGGGTTGGCAGCGGAAAAGGCTGCGGCCCATTGCAAGGGCATTGTGGGCCAGGAAGAAAAGGCCCAAAAGACCATTGCCCGACTGAAAAAAAATCTGGAAAAGGGCCTGGATGGGAAACACCTCCGGGAATACCGGGCCGAGCAGGAATATTTGCTCAGGGAGTTGGGGCATATCAAGACCATTATCCGCCTGGAAGATGAGCGGAAAAAATTAAAGGCCGGTGAGGCCTGCCCCCTTTGTGGCTCTTTGGACCACCCCTTTGCCGAAGAACAGGTGCCCGGGGTGGACGATACCGAGGCCCGGCTTAAGATCCTGGGGCGTATTATCCGGGATGCCGAAACCCTGGAGCGGCAGATTTCAGAGCAGGAGGTCAAGGCCCAGGAATATATCCGGGAACGGTTGGCCGCCGAGACCGAAGCGGCCCGGGCCCGGAGCGATAAAGAATTGGCCCGGCAGCAGATGGATCAATGCGAAGCCAAGGGGCGGGAGGTGGCCGAGTCCATGGCCCGACTCAAGGCAGACTTGATGGCCGACCTGGAACCCTTTGGGGAAACCTCTGAAAACGCCTATGGCCTGGAGGAAAATCGGTTTGAAGAGATCCTGCCCCAATTAACCCGGCGGCGGGATGCCTGGGTGGCCAAGGAGGGGGAGGGGGAAACCCGGAAACGGGAATTGGAATCGGTCCAGGCCGATATCCGCCACCTCTCCCGGACCGTGGGGGAATTGGAGGAAGGGGTGAAGGAGCAGGGCTTGGCCCTGGAAGATCAGGAGAAAGCGGTCAATGCCCTGGCCCTGGAGCGGCGGAATTGTTTTGGGGATAAAAACCCCGATGTGGAAGAGGCCCGGGTCCAGACCCAGGTGACCCAGGCCAATGCCGCCCTGGAGACCGCACGCCAGGAACGTGAAGGGGCCAAGGAGGCCCTGGATGCTCTAAATGTCCGGATTAACACCCTCATCTCCACATCGGCCGAAGAACTCAAACGGGTGGGGGCGCTTCGGGAGGCCTTTGAGGAAAAATTAAGGGCGGCGGGGTTCCGGGACGAGGCGGATTTCCTCCGCCATCGCATGGCCCCAGAACGGCTTTTGGATCTGGAAAATCAATCCCAGGCCCTTGTTGATCGTCGCAAACAATGGGAGGCCCGGAGGGCGGACCGGGAGGAAAAATTAAGGGTCCAGAAGGGCCTGGCCCTGACAGAGGATCCCCTGGAAAAATTGGAGGAGGAAAGCGCCTCCATCCGTTTTTCCCTGGAGGATTTGGGTGAGAAGATCGGGGCCTTGAATCAGAAAAAGCAGGACAACGGGGCGGCGGAAAAGCGTTTGGAAGCCGTGGTGGATCAAATCCGGGCCCAGGAAAAGGAATGCCAGCGCTGGGGAGCCCTCCATGCCCTCATCGGCTCCGCCGACGGGAAGAAATATCGAAATTTTGCCCAGGGCCTCACCTTTGAGCAGGTGGTAAGCCATGCCAATCGCCAATTGATGGCCATGACCGACCGCTATCTTCTGGTCCGGGACGATGAAGAGCCCCTGGCCCTGAACATTGTGGACCAATACCAGGCAGGGGAGGTCCGTTCCACCAAGAATCTTTCAGGCGGAGAGAGTTTCATCGTCAGCCTTTCCCTGGCCCTGGGCCTCTCCCGCATGGCCGGGGCCAAGGTCCGGGTGGATTCCCTCTTTTTGGACGAGGGGTTTGGAACCCTGGATGAGGAGGCCTTGGAAACGGCTTTGGACGCCCTGGCCAGTCTCCGCCGGGAGGGGAAGATCATCGGGGTGATTTCCCATATTTCGGCCCTGAAGGAACGGATATCCACCCAGATTACCATCACCCCGGAATCCGGGGGCAAAAGTCGGATCGAGGGGCCCGGGGTCCGGCACATTGCTTAAAACCCAGGATCTGAAATCCAGGACTATGGTATTAAAACTCAGGTTTTAATTTATTATGGGGAGGATGGATGGAATCTTATATAAATGCCCTGGAAACCATCTATGACCGCCTGGAAGCGCTTATGGCGCCCTTGGCAGGTGGAAGGCGCGAAGAGAACCCCTGCGGTTCCTGTGTCCAATGCTGCCGCCACCATCACCGATTCCCGGTCTCGGCCCTGGAGCGGGAGTTCATCCGGCGGCAAACCGGGGAGATTCCCAGGGAATACATCGCCTTTTTGAACAATCAACTTCCCGGGGAAGGGGAGCTTCCCGCCCTTTGCCCCCATAGCCGGGGCCATGGCACGCCCGGGAGGGGCTCCGGTTGCCGGATTTACGATGTTCGCCCCCTTTGTTGCCGCCTTTACGGCTTTTCCCCCCTGCGGCCCCTGGCCCCGGATTGTGTCTTCAAGAATATTGGGAGAAAAACCAGAGAGATCTGGCCGGACCTGGTCTCCCTGTGCCAGGAATTTTCCATCCTGAAACTTTCCTTCATTGGGGACAAGGATCCCTTGCCCGAAACCCTGTGTGATCATTTGGACCGGGGGCAATGGGCGTTGGAAGCCAGGGATTTGCCCCGGGCCCGGTTTGTAATTACCGCGGCCCT
>JAKSBM010000864.1 GCA_022361135.1 Desulfobacterales bacterium
GTGTGGCTGTTGGCAATGAGGTCGGTGACCAGGTTAAAGACAATGGTGCCGTTGGTGTCCCCCAGAAGCTTGCGCGCCTCTTCCGGTACCTGGCTCCGGCTCACCAGCTTGAGGCGGATGGCATCCTCCAGGTCCCTTCCAATATAGGAAATGGTGTCTGCCATGCGCACCACACATCCTTCCAATGTCATGGGCACCACGGGATATCCCGAGGGGCTCTTTTTAAAATGGCGGATCAGGGTATCCAGTTCTTCAAAGTTACGGTTGGGGTCGGGGGAGAGTCTTCGGGTATGGACCTCCCCGTCGTGGCAGAGGATGGCGTCCAGGGTCTGGAGGCTGAGGTTCCAGCCCTTTCCCCTGCGTTCGATCTGTTCTAAAAATTGGAGGCTTTGGACATTGTGGTGGAAGTATCCCGCACCGGCAGATTGGGTCAATTGTGACAGAAATCCTTCTCCGTCATGGCCAAAGGGGGGATGGCCGATGTCATGGCCCAATGCGGCGGCTTCAATGAGATCCGGGTTCAAACCCAGATAGCGGCCAATGGTGCGGGCCACCCGCCCCACCATCTGTACATGGAGGACCCGGTGGGTGAGGTGATCGTTGCGGATCAGGGAAAAGACCTGGGTTTTGTCAATGTAGCGGGTATAGGCCAGGGAGTGGAGGATGCGGTCGGCATCCCGGCTGTAATTCTGGCGGTATTCGGTCTCCGGGTGGGCCTCGGGGTGGCGGCGCAGGGCGTGGCTGGAAAAGCAGGCCAGGGGGCTGAAGCGCTCGGCTTCATCGGCATCGAGTCGGGCTTGGAGCTCCCTGGCTATGGTCAGCTTTTCATCCAAAGGATGGGTCCGTTTACAACTGGGCTTTGATGTTGTCTACAACGGTTTCAAAGGCTTTGGTAAACTCGGTTTCAACGCCCTGGAGCATGAGGGGTTTACCATTGTCGCCCGAGGAGACCACCTGGGTGTCAAAGGGGATGGAGCCCAGGAAGGTCAGGCCGGTGGCCTCTGCGGTCTTTTTGCCGCCGCCTTCACCAAAGAGGTGGATGACATCGTCGCAGTGGGGGCATTTGAACCCGGCCATGTTTTCCACAATACCCAGGGTTTTCATCTTCACGGTCTTGCAGAAGGAGATGGACTTACGGACGTCGGCCAGGGCCACTTCCTGGGGCGTGGTCACGATGACCCCCATGGCTTCGGGAATGGTCTGGACAACGGTGAGGGGTTCGTCGCCGGTGCCGGGAGGGGCGTCAATGATGAGGAAATCCAGTTCCCCCCAGTCCACCATGCCCACAAATTGTTGGATCATGCCGGCCTTGGCAGGGCCCCTCCAGATGATGGCCTGGTCCCGGTCCTGCATCAGGGCCTGTACGGAAACGGCCTTCAGGTTTTCATCCACCTGTTTGGGGATGAGCATTCTCTGGTCCGGGGTAATGTCCAGGAGTTCGTCCATGCCCATCATCTGGGCAATGGAGGGGCCGTGTACGTCCACGTCCATGAGACCGGTTTTGAATCCCTGCTTGGCACAGGCGGACGCCAGGTTGGCAGCCACGGAGCTTTTTCCTACCCCGCCCTTGCCGGAGAGTACAAATATTTTATGTTTGATTTTGGCCAGATTTGCTTTGATCATGGCCTGTTGTTCCTGTTGCTTCTGGGCGGCCTGGGCCTTTGCATCGCCTGCTTTTTTTGCTGAATCCATACTGTCGTGAATCATGATATTTTCAATCTCCTTTTGAGAAGTCCTTTAACAAAAATCAGACTACATTATGCTCATGATCCCGTGGGTGTCAACCGGAATGCTGATTCTTTTACCGGGGCATTGGGAAAGAATCTGGATATGGTTAGGAATATCTCATTTCCCTGGTGGTTACCCATGTGGATCCGGCTGGGAATCTGAAATTCTTTAAAGGATTTGCGTGCCTGGTATTCCAGGAAAAAAACTTGATTTTGATTCCGGTCCAGGAGTTCTATCTTTGTGATTTTTCCCTGAGGGTTGGGAGTGATCTGCCAATGCTGGGAGGAAAAATTGTTTTTCAGGCCAATGGGGGCGGTGGCGGGATCGGTATGGGTGAACCAGGCATCATCAAATTCCGGTACCGGGATCTGGCCCAGGAGCAGGGCAATGAGCTGGGACAGGCGGACCGGTACATTGAGAAAGGAATCCAGGTCCGGGTTGGGGCCCGGGGTGGTGTGGGGGGAATGCCTACCGGTGTGGGAGATGAAGCGGACATGTTCTCCGTCGGCTATGATGGTTTCCAGGGGCTGGCCGGAGAAGGTGAGGATGATCCGGGCCTTGTCCGGGGCCTGGGCGGCCCAGGCCAGTTTGTAGCTTTGGCTTTTTGATCCCTGGATCAGCTGGATCTTACCCATACCCTTGGTGGTCTGGATTTCCTGGTTTAAGGCCCGGATCTGGGTGATGCGGGCCAAGGCCTGCCGGTCCATGGCCGGATCTGTTTTGGGGCGGATGCCCACACAGCCGCCAAGGAAAAGAAGGGAAAACAGTATCAGGACCCATTTTCCGGGGATGGACCGGGTCACGGCTGAACCCCGACCGGGGGCAGGTTCAGAATTTTTTTCCTGAGTTCTTTGATGCGATCGGCATCGGCGGTTTTATCCTGGATATTGTCGATGGCTTTCAGGTAGGCGGTTTTGGCATCTTCAATGCGGCCGACCTTGGCATAGGCATCGCCCAGGTGTTCGGAAATGATGGTTTCATGGTCGCTGAGGCGGGCGGCTTTTTCCAGGATGGGGATGGCTTTTTCATAGTCCTTCATCTGGTAATACACCCATCCCAAACTGTCGGTGATGAATCCGTCGTCGGGTTTGGCCTCCAGGGCCCGGGTGATGAGATCCAGTGCCTGGTCGAGTTTGACGCCCAAATCGGCATAGGTGTATCCCAGGTAGTTCAGGGCCGATGCATCCCTGGGGTCCAAGTCAATGACCTGTTTCATGGTGGCGATGCAGGCTTCCTTGTCCCCGGCCTTGTCCTGGATGACTCCCAGCCTGAACAGGAGGGTGGTGTTCTCCGGGGCCAGGACCAGACCCTTTTCCAGTATTTCAAGGGACAGGTTGTATTCCTGGTCTTCCTCATAGAAAGAGGAAAGATAGGTGATGATGTCGATGTCCTTGGGCCGCTGGTCATGGAATTCTTCCAAAAGGATGCGGGCCTGGTCGGTCTTTCCCATGTCCCGGTAAAGGTAGGCAATGGAAAACATCATTTTTTTGTAATGGGGGTGGGCCTGGGAAACCTTCAGGTAGTGGGCAATGGCCTTCTCCTTGTTCCCCAGCCCTTCGTAGGCCATGGTCGTGAAAAAATTAATCTGGTCGTTTTCCGGATGGGCTTGGCCAAAACGTTTGAACAGGGTCAGGGCATCCAAGTTGCGTTCCTGGGCCAGGAAAATCTCAGCCGCGGTCATGATCAGGCGATTGTTTTTGTTTAACGCCTCATTCAGGACGGCAAAGGCTTCGTCGGCCATTTGTTTCTGTCCGGTTTTTTCCAGGATCAGGGCCATCTCCAACCGGGCCCGGTCATCATCGGGTTCCAGCTCCAGAATTTCCTCCAGCAGTGCCAGGCTCTTTTTCAATCCCGGGTCTATTCCTTGGGATCGATAGAGTTCCACCAGGCGGAATCGAGGTTCCACCAAATCCGGTTCCAATTCCAGGGTTTTTAAAAATTCAACCTTGGCCCCATCGGGGTTTCCGGTGACCATCCGGGTTTCCCCCAGGTAGAAGTGGGCCACGTAATAATCGGGAAACTGGATGACCATTTTTTCAAACAAGGCCAGGGCTTTGGCATGGGCTTCGGCGCCCATGTATATTTTTCCCAGTCTCAGGTAGGTTTCCTTGTTCTTGGGATCCAGTTCCAGGATCCGGGAGAGCAGGGGTTCCATCTTTTCCGGGGCTTCATCTTCCTTTTGCAGCCGGACCTGGAGGATGAGGTTGTCCACATCGTCCGGGTCATGCTCCACCAATTCCCGGGCCAGTTCACGGGCTGCTTCCACCTGATTGGCTTTGAGGTAGAGGCGGACCAACTCACGTTTGAGCAGGGAGGATTCCGGGTCGGCCTGGATGGCCAGGGTGAGTGCGGCCATGGTTTTGTCGGCTTCTCCTGCCTTTTCTGTGAACAGGGATTCCAGGTAGTGGTAACGGGCAGAGTCGGCGGTGTCGGAAATGGTGGACTGGGAATCACCGGTGGGTCCGCTGCCCTGGATCCCCTGACATCCGGTGAGGGATATCAGGGTCAGGCAGCCGGTTAACGCCAACAGTGTTCTGGAAAAGGCAGTCATGGCAGGTCCTATTGGTTGTGGTCGTACATGTCAAAGTCAGGCATATCCTTTTTAAAATAGGCCTTCATTTTTTTCAGGATATTATTTTCAATCTGACGAACCCGTTCCCTGGAAATCTTGTAATATTCCCCGATCTGCTGGAGGGTCTCCGGGGAGTCCGAGAAAATTCTTCTGTCGAAGATGTCCAGTTCCCGGTCGTTGAGGGTGGTTTTGAATTCGTTGACCTTGGTGTGGAGAATGTCCTCGATCTCCTTTTTCGCCACCACATCCTCTGAAGAGTCGGATTCCACATTGATGAACTCAATGCGTTCGGTGTTGGAATCGCTCTTCAGGGGCTCATCAAGGGATAAATCCCAGTTGGCCAGCCGCTGGTCCATATCCACGACTTCCTTTTCAGATACCCCCAGCCGTTCGCTGAGCAGCTTGGGCTTGGGATCAAAGCCTTGGTCGATGAGGAGCTGCTTTTCCTTTTTAAGTCTAAAGAAAAGCTTTCTCTGGCCCTGGGTGGTGCCGATTTTCACCATGCGCCAGTTATCCATGATGAATTTCAGGATATAGGCCTTGATCCAGAAGGATGCATAATAGGAAAATTTGACATTCTTATAGGGGTTGAATTTTTTTACGGCCTGAACCAAGCCGCTGTTGCCCTCCTGGATG
The DNA here is from genome assembly GCA_022361135.1 of Desulfobacterales bacterium. Next base: position 4,937 of record JAKSBM010000864.1, read on the forward strand.
AGATCCAAAAGATTCTGCATCCAGATCCGTTGGAACTCCAGGGCGATTTTAACCACCAGGCGCAGGTTGGAGGTGGTCATGATATAGGCGGCTTCCTGGTCCCCTTCCTCCTGAATGCGTTTGCCCAGTTCAACTTCCTGTTCCCGGGTTAAAAGTTTATATCTATTTATTTCGTTCAGGTAACTCTGGATGGGGTCTGACTTGACAATGGCCTTTGAAGTGGAAGCTTTGGTTTTCGTGGCCGGAATCAAAAAATCCTTTTTGGTTAAGCGTGAATTTGATTTTTCGAGTTGTTCCTGGTCAGCTTTTTTTTTCATTCAATGAACCTTCAGCAATTGGATTAAAAGTCAAATATACCATTATCATAATCCGCACGAAAGCAATATCTAATCCCCCAAAATTACCAAAATATAATCGGCTCAGGGGATTATGCCCGACGGATGGTTGTGAAAATGGGTGAACGGTGTTTGAAAATTTGAGATCCGCTATGTCTTTGTAACGGCATGTTGCCAAAAATGGCCCCCTAAAGCAAGGCGATGGTGTTTTATTTTACAAAGTCCGGACCGGTGGCGGCCGGCCGTGGACGGCCATGAATTTGCATTGTGGGGCACAGGATTTCATGGTAGGTATTTCCATTAACCTGTATCATCAAACCTCAACCTAATGACCAGGCGGCATTTCAACTATCATGGATACCCCAAAAACGAACAAACCCCCTCGATTCCAGGACATTGTAAACACCATTAAAAAAGATATCCTCCTCCAGCGCTACCGGCCCGGAGACGTTTTGCCCAGGGAGGAGGCCCTGGCCCGGGATTTTGGGGTGGGGCGTGCCCTGGTTCGGGAGGCGCTGGGGGAACTCAAGGCCCAGGGGTATCTGGAAGCCCGCAGGGGCAGCGGTGGGGGGACATTTGTCCGCAACCTGATTCATTCAAAGGGGATGTCCACCCTTTTGGCCGATCTGGTAATCATGCGTTCCATGAGTATCCGCCACCTCTGTGATGTCCGTATCCTCATTGAGCCTGAAGCGGCTCGATTGGCATCCCTGTCAGCTTCTCCGGCCCAGCTCCAGCAATTGGGAGATTTTGTTTTCAAGGGGCGGAATGCCGAGAGCCTTGCCGATCGCATTGCATTTGATGTAGAATTCCATAATCAGATCTGCGATCTCAGCGGCAATCCGTTTTTTTCCCTGCTCATGCGGAGTATGATGGGATTTTTAAAACAATTCCTTGAAGTCCTGGATCACCACACCTATCTCCATGAAGAAGACAGTCACACAAAATTATATGAAGCCATTTCTTCCCGGGATCATCAGCAGGCATTTGAGGCCATGTATGTCCACGTGATCACCATGAAACAACGGTTTTGCGACTTGGAGAATGAATTTTTGAGTATCAATACCCAGCGTTTGAAGGGTATGGATGCACCGGGAAATGAAAAATAATTTATTTTTTTGTGGACAAAGGGAAAGTGGTTTGATAAAAGACCTTCCTGTTGCGCCCGTAGCTCAGCTGGATAGAGCAACGGA
>JAKSBM010000680.1 GCA_022361135.1 Desulfobacterales bacterium
GGATGTCGATGGAGCCGTGGACCGAGTGGGCTTCCACCACCTCTTCCAGGCCGATGATTTTTTTCAGGACCACCAGGTCGGTGGTGGTGTCCGTGTCCACCAGGATGAAGGCGGTGATGGTGCGCTTCATCTCCGGATATTCCGGGGTGTCCTTGTCCAGCATCTTTTTCCGGAAGCCTTCCATGGTTTTGGGAATGAGGCGGTCGATGCCGATGCCGTAGCGGCGATGGACGGTGCGTTCCCAATGGTAAAAGGCGATGTAGGTGTATAGATCTGCCACGGTGCGCCCTGGGAAATGCTGGATGAGTTCCCCGGTTTCGATGAGTTGGGCCAGGGGCAGGTAGATGGTGTTGTACCAGTCCCGGGCGGCCTTTTGGAAATCACAGTCCCGGCCCGATTGCCCGGCCAGGTAGACCTGGTGTTTTTTGATCTGTTTTTCCAGGTAATTGTATTTGCCCACCTCCGTGAGGGTGATTTTTTCCGGAAGCTTGGTTTTTTTGAAGAATTTCTTTTTCTCCAGGTAGAGGAGGTTGTCCATGGTGGTCCGGCCCGATTCCAACTCGATGACCTTGGCCTTGATGTCGGTCCAGCCCAATTCCTTGGCTGCGGCCACCCGGTGGTTTCCGTCCAGGACATAGTAATCGTTGCGGATTTGATAGAGCTGGACCGGGGGGAGGCTTTTTCCCTCCCGCATGGTCCGTTTTATTTCTGCGAACCGTTTCCCGGAGATGTGTTTTTTGGGCCGGAACTGGGAGTCAAAATCGTGGTATTTGCCCACGCTGCCGGTGATCCGTTCCAGGGGGATGGTCTGGATGCCGTGGTCGATGAATTCCACATCCTCTTCATGGGCCTGGTCTTCGTTGAAGGAGAGGACGTGGTTGGTGTCCTTTGCCGGATTGGAAAAGAGGCGCTTCAGGTATTGGATCATGGGTAAACCTCCAAAAGGGTGTAGCCGCAAGTGTTGATGACCCGGGTGTTACCCAGCCGGGTCTCACGGTCCCGGGGGTGGTCAAAGGCGTCGTGGACATGGCCGTGGATAAAAAGGTCGGGCTGGTGCTTGTGGATGAAGCGGGTAAAGGATTCAAATCCCCGGTGGCAAAGATCTTCCCGGTCGTGGATCCCCCTGGGTGGAGCATGGGTGACCACCAGGTGGATTTTTTTTTGTCGCCACAGGCGGAACCAGAGGCGAAATAGCTCCTTTTTCATCATGGCTTCCGTGTATTGATTTTGGCCCCCGTTGTACCACATGGAACCCTCCAACCCCAATATGTTCAACCCCTTCCACTTGATGAGTTTGCCGTGGATATTTTCGCACCCCATGGGATGGGGGTGCGTGTATCGGATGTCGTGGTTGCCTTTGACGTAGAGGAGGGGGCGGTCCAGGCGATCCCGGAGAAAGGCCAAATATTCCGGGGCCATATCTCCGCAGGAAATAATCAGGTCCACCGGATCCAGGGATTTGTCCGTTACCATCCGGGTCAATTCAGCTACCTCAAAGTCGGACACGGACAAGATGCGCAGGGGCTGTGGGGTCATGGTCATGGCTTCCCTTGGGGTTAAAAAAGCCATGATACGATGGGGGGATTCCCGGCGTCAAGGCCGGAGGCGCATTCCTTATATTCCTCAATTGGCGGTGGGAAAATTTCGTCCCGTCCCGGTCCGGGGCGGGGATTCCCTGGAAAATCAATGGCCCCCGGGGTGGGGATCTGGAAATGGATTTTATCTCCCCTTGGGGGGAAATCGTCGGGTAAGCCTTATCCATAGAGGGTTTACGAATATGGAGAAAAGGGGAAATAGTCCTTGCCATTTGTAAAGATTATGCTATGAATAAATTTCACTTATGGCGGAGTAATATCTCTTACAGGAGGTTTCACAATTCAACAGGCCCTGGAGCCGGTTATTTTTATTGGGGTTTCCCGGGGTCACACACGAGGAGGAGTAAAGATGAAAAAAGTATTGGTTTCCCTGTTTGCCCTGGCGTTTCTGCTGGTGTCCGTACCTGCATTCAGTGCCGACATTGAACTGGCCAAAACATCCACCCTGGAATCCATTGTTAAATCCGGCAAGCTCCGCGTGGGCTTTGAGTCCGGCTATCTTCCCTTTGAAATGACCAATGTCAAAGGCCAATACATGGGATTCGACATCGACATGGCCAAGGCCCTGGCCAAAGCCATGAAGGTAAAGATCGAATTCGTCAACACCGCATGGGACGGCATCATCCCCGCCCTGATCACCGATAAGTTCGATATCCTGATCTCCGGCATGACCGTAACCCAGGAAAGAAACCTGGCCATTAACTTCACCAATCCCTACATCGTTGTGGGACAGGCCATCCTCCTGAACAAAAAACACGAAGGCAAAGTTTTGTCCTATAAGGATCTGAACGATCCCAAGTTCATCATCACCTCCAAACTGGGTACCACCGGTGAACAGGCCGTTAAACGCCTCATCCCCAAGGCCACCTATAAGTCCTTTGAGGTGGAAACCGAAGCCGTCATGGAAGTTATCCAGGGCAATGCCGACGCCACCGTATATGATCTGCCCCTCATCGAGCTCATGCAGGCCGAACATGGTGCGGGTAAAACCATCACCCTGAACAAGCCCTTTACCTTTGAACCCCTGGCCATGGCCGTTAAAAAGGGCGATCCCGATCTGCTGAACTTCCTGAACAACTTCATCCGTCAGTATAAGAACGACGGCAGATGGCAGCGGGCCTATGACAAGTGGATCAAATCCAATGATTGGACCAAGCAGATGAAAAACTAGTCGCATCAATGTTGAATTAATCGGGGCCGGCAGCAGGTTTGCCGGCCCTATTTTTAAGGTGTAAGGCATTATGGAACAAAATATATCCAACATTAAGCGGCTGAGTAACCCTGCGGCCCGAACCCTGTCCATCGCCGGGTTTCTGACCTTGATGTGTCTGGTTTTCGGTTCGATTTATTATGCCACCGTGGCCGTTGAGTATCAGTGGCGCTGGTTCAAGGTGCCCAAATATTTCATGTACAAGCCCGCCATCACCATCTATGCGGAAGAGGATGGTGAAATCGGCACCATCACGGACAAGGGCGGTAAGGTGGAAATTGTGGTCACCACGGCCGAGGGCGACACCCCCTATGTGGTGCCCAAGGGATCCTTTGACTGGATGGAGGGGGACATGGTCACCCCCGGGGATGTGATTTCCGCCTATGAAGGGGGATGGCAACCCGGTATCCTGGCCAAGGGCCTGTGGATCACCCTCAAGATTTCCTTTATTTCCACCATCATCGGGATCCTGCTGGGGATCATCGGCGGGGTGGCCAGGGTGTCGGATACCCCGGTGCTCAAGTGGTCGGCCATCACCTATGTGGAAATCATCAGAGGATCGCCCCTGCTGGTCCAGATCATGATTTTTTATTTTGTTCTGGGCACCACCATGAATAAGATTTTGATGATGAACGGGATTCCCAAACTCCATCCCGAATGGTACGGGATCATGGCCCTGTCCATCTTCACCGGTGCCTATGTGGTGGAGATCGTCCGGGCCGGCATTGAAGCCATCCATCCCGGTCAGGTGGAGGCGGCCCGTTCCCAGGGTATGACCTACTTCCAGTGCATGTTCCACATCGTCCTTCCCCAGGCGTTGAAAACCATCCTGCCGCCGTTGGCCGGACAGTTCATCAACCTGATCAAGGACTCCTCCCTGTTGGGCATGATCTCCATCCGGGAGTTGACCAAAGCCACCCGTGAAGGTATCACCACC
>JAKSBM010000386.1 GCA_022361135.1 Desulfobacterales bacterium
CTTTAACTACAGCGTTTTCAACAGTGGGGGCGCCCAGGGTGAGTTCCTCACCATCGGAATACAAGAGGACGTCATTGAATTCAACTTCGGAACCCTCGGTGCCTTCCAGTTTTTCAACCTTCAGGATCTGGTTCTCTTGAACCTTGTATTGTTTCCCACCGGTTCTGATTACTGCGTACATGTTAAACTCTCCTTATCAATCCAATCTTTTATCGCAAGTTTAAAAAACTCGTAATATTATAATTTATCATCATATTTGTCAATGTTTATTTGACCTTCAGTGGAGGGATGAGGGTTTCAAACCATTGGAATATACGTTTTTTTTCCATGAAGGTCCAGATAAAAGGGGGAAAGTTGCCAAAAAAAGTATTTCATTGGTGCCGGGGCTCTCCTTGTCTTGACTTCCCATTGACCCGGGGTCATAGTATCCCATGTATTAAGATGAAGTATTTTTCTGGAAGTTTCAATATGATGGATAAAAATTTAAAACAGCCGGCCGGACTCACCGGCCGAACCCCCGCAGAAGGCCAAGTCGATTCCCAGGGGATCCTTGAAGTGGATCTGACACAGATCCCTTCCCGGGGTATTCCCCTGATAAGTGGGGATGGGTCCATTGGTATTATGGTGGGAACGCCCTTGCCCGGGGCCGAATTGATGCAGTCCGCCCATGGATTGTGCCTGGAAAAATTAATGGATGCATTGCCCCCGGACCAGGTTCTGGGCATCACCTTGATCCCCGGAGGGGAAGAACCCGGGGAAGATGTTCTGGAACTCCTGGCCGCCTGGGTGGAAAAGGGGCTTGCCCTGGTCCATTGGCAATGCCGGGATATTCCCCCTGCCTCCTTTCAAAGATTTCTCTGGAAAATCGCCCGCCTGGGCATCTGGAATCATTTCAGCCTCACCGGTCTTTTATCCCCCGGGGAGCAGACTGACACTGCCACGGCGGCCTGGACGGGATTTGCCATGGAGAATCCTTATATTATCCATTCCTATGGGGATGGGGAAAATGGGGCCAGGGGGCAGGTGGCCCGGTATGGTGATACCCGCCCCCTTCCCGGCATTCCCCTTTGGCAGACATTGGACGGATGCCGGGGGATCCTGGCGGCCCTGGCTGGAAAGGAGGGGCGGAAATCGGCCAAGGCTTTGGCTGCCCTGCGTTGGGATGAAGATATGAAAAGGGCCACTCCCCTTGGGACGGACATGGTGTTTGCCTTCCAATCCCCCGGTGATTTGCCGGAAGGATATCTGGAAGAGATCTGTCGCATGGTGGCGGCGGGCGGTTCCGTGGATATCACCCATGTGAAGGCCAATTTAAAGCGGGCCCATAAAATTGCATATGCCTTGGAAAACGGGGTCATCGTGGGCAACTCCAGCCTTAAGCATCCCCGTCCCGAATTCTTTGACTACCTGCGCCGGGTCACCGGCCTGGATTTCACGGGTTTTGTGGAGCGGGGGTATACCTCGGTGCGGCCGGAATACCGGGCCTTTGGGGTGGGGAAAAAATTGTTGGAAGGATTGACCTCCAGGGCCGGGGAATTCAAGGTTTTTTCCCTCATATCCGAGGATAATCTGGCCACCCAGAAGATTGCCCTGCGCAATCGAACTCGGAAGTTGCTTACCTATACCAGTGAACGATCGGGAAAGGCCATGGGCCTCTGGATGCCCGAATCCATGGTTCCCACAATGGATGACCAATGGCAGGAAGCCCTTCACACCTTTAATCGGGGTGAATTTCAGCCCGGCATCCCCGGGGGCGACCGGGAAGGAGGCGGGGAATGATCATCGGAATTCTCACCGTGAACGGACCGGAGTTCCACCCCAACGGGCGCCTCATGGCTGCTGCCAAAGCCCGGGGCCATGGGGTTGTATTGATGGATCCCTACGGCCTCATGCCCACAACGGGAAGGGGGGATTTCCTTGACCCTCTTCCCCACGGGGTCTTACCCCGCCAGGGGTCGCCCATGGGGGAATACGGATTTGTGATTCTCCGGGAGTTGGAGCGCCGGGGGGTACCCTTAATTAATGGGGTCCGGGGGGTGACCCTGGCCCGGCATCAATACCTGACCCTCCAGGCATTGGAGGGGGCGGGATTGCCCGTGCCCCGCTCCTGTTTCATCAGTCGGTCCCGGGAAATGGAAGATGCGGCATCCCATTTGGGGGGCTGGCCCCTGGTTTTGAAACATCCCACCGGCATGGGGGGCGACGGGGTGGTCTGCATGGATGATTTGCCCCGGTCCCTGGCCTGGCTTGAAACGCAATTGGTCCATAAGCAGGGGGTGGTGGTCCAGGAATATATTCCCCCGGTCGGCCGGATGGATTTGCGGATTCTGGTGGTGGGGGACCGCGTGGTGGGGGCCATGGCATTGACCCCATCGGACGGGGAATTCCGTGCCAATGTCCACCAGAAGGGACGGGCCGAATCCATCCCATTGGACCCGGCCTGGGAAACCATGGCCCTCCAGGCGGCAAAGGCCTGTTGCCTGGACATTGCCGGGGTGGACATGATGGTTTCCGCCCAGGGGCGCCCCATGGTTTCCGAAGTGAACTATTCCCCGGGATTCAGGGGATTGGAAGCGGCCACGGGGCTGGATATTGCCGGAATGATCGTGGATCATGCCATTTCCTGCATTGAAGCAAACACCTAAAATGGGGATTGTCCCCCTTTGGGTGGGCCATCCGGGGCGCCTGGATGGCTCACAGGAGAAAATAGAATGAAAATTGACCAGATACAGCGGAGCCGGGATGGGGAGTTTTATGCATTGACCGCCCGGGTTCGTTTTGAAAATAGTGATGCCCCGGAAAAGGAGGTCTTCATTAAAACCCCCCTGGCCCATGGCGAGGGCTTCACGGCCAATGCCGATGCCTTTCTCACGGGTTGTCTTTTGCCCGCCCTTCACCTGGGGGAGGAGCGGATTTTCCTGGACGGCGAGGTCTGTCCCTTTTTAAAGGAAGGGCTTGAGACGGCCATGGGCCTGCTCCATCACTGGACCGGGGGGCGGTACACCCCCATTCCCATTGAGGCCGGAGTCCGGGGAGAGATCCACATGCCCGACCCGCCCCGGGCCGGCATGGTCATGTCCGGGGGCATGGATTCCCTGGCCGCCCTGCATCTGAATCGTCTCAATTATCCCCCGGAGCATCCTGCATATGTCAAAGATGGATTTTTTATCCATGGCTTCGACATCGGGGGGGTGGTTGAGCGGGGGGCCAAATACCATGTATACGACCGGGCCGCCGAAGCCATTGGAAAAATCTGCCGGGATGCCGGTCTGGAACTCATTCCGGTTTATACCAATATCCGCCACCTTTGCGACGAAAGGGAACTCTGGCTGGACAGCTTTTTCGGTGCCGTTCTCGGGGCCGTGGCCCATGCCTTTTCAGGCCGGATCAACCTGATGTTCATCGGTTCTTCCTATGATATTCCCCACCTCCACCCCTGTGGCTCCCATCCCCTGTTGGATCCGGAGTATTCCAGCCTTGGGGTGCGCATCCGCCACCGGGACTATGCCCTGTCCCGGCTGGAGAAAATAGAGGTGGTCTCCCAATGGGATACGGCATTCCAGAATTTCCGGGTCTGCCTGGCCAATGTCCCGGATCGGCTGAATTGCGGAAAATGCGAAAAATGCGTCCGCACCATGACCGAGCTCACGGCCCTGGGCCTTCTGGATAAGACCACGGCCTTTGTGGAGGACAAGGTTCTGCCCGAACACTTGGAGCCCTACGACATCACCATCCGGGTCCGTCCACCCTTTTATTTCCCCCTGATTCCGTTGTTGCGGCAGCGGGGGCGGGATGACATGGCCGACTTGATTGAATTCAAGCTGAAGGATGTGCCCCTCCCGGGATAGGCGGGGGATTTGAAACAAAGAAACAAGGCCCGGATCCGTGGGGATCCGGGCCTTGTTTTATTTTGGGGATGGGCACCACAGCCTTGGGCTGCCCCCATCCCGGTTTCCTTTACTTTGGGTCGGTGAATTGGGATTCCATCATCCTTCAGTGTTCTGCACCCGGGCGTGGAGATGGCGGATGCGCTGGCTGAGCACCGAGCAGATCTGGAGGGCGATGCGGGGGAACTCCATGGCGGTTTCCTTGAACTCCTGTTTGTGGAGGATGAGGAAGCGGCAGGGGGTGACGGTGCGGATGGTGGCCGACCGGGGGGCATTGTCGATGAGGGCCATTTCCCCAAAGGCATTTCCCCCTTCCATGTGGTCGATGATCTCTTCCCGTCCGTCCTTGGTTTCCATGATCACGGCCACCTTGCCTTGGATGATGAGGAATACGGTTTCCCCCAGGGAGTCCTGCTTGATTACGGTGCTTTCTTCCGGGTAGGCCAACTCCTTGGTCACCCCGGCAATGGCAGCCAGTTCCGCTGCACTGAGTCCTGAAAATATGTCGATTTCCCGGAGGAGGAGGATTTTTTCGCCCAGGCTGATTTCCGGGCTCTGGATGCCTTCGGCCGGGTCCGGGGTTTGAACTTTTTCCGGGCGGGTTTTTTCCTTGGCTGATGTCATCTGAGCTTCCTTTAAAATAATGGGGTTAAGGGTGGTTTCCTGCTGGGTGATTCGATCCGGAATTTTTGCCAGTCCTGGGTTTTCACGGACCATACCCAGGGCCATGACCACATCCACCCAGTCCTCGGACTCCAGAAGCTGGGCAACCGCATCCCTGCCATCGGGTTCGAATTTGGGAATCTTGGCCACTTTTTTGCCGTCGTTCAATGCCACCTCCGTGGTGGGGCTTTCCAAAAGGGGGAGCATGGCATTGAAGGTTTTCCGGTCCAGGATGTCGGAGACCAGTTCGATGGCATTGGCCCGTTGCCGGGTGTCCGGGGAAAAGATTCCCCGCCAGGCCGTTTGCATCCGGCCGGTCTGGTCATGGATGGCCAAAACCCGGATCACATTTTCCAGGACCACCTCTTTTTTCTCTTCCAGATGTTCAATGGTGAGTTTGATCATGGGGGTCTGGGGAAGGCCGGACAGGGTCTGGGACATGGCCAGAAAGCCATAGCTTTTGTCCAAGCTTTCCTTGGCAAAGAAGAGGACCTCCAGTTCCTTGATGTCCTGTTCCTCCAATAGTTCGAACAGGCCCCTGCGGGTCCGGGTGGAGGGAATCCCCAGGGACTCCACCAAAAGCCGGTTGTTCTGGTACTCGGCATTTTTGATTTTTTCCCGGGCAAATTCATGGAGGGTGTCCGAGGGGCTGCCCATGAGCTGGATGGCCTTTTTCAAGGTGGCTTCGTCGTTGATTTCCAAGGCGTCCAGGGCGGCCATCTGGGTGGCCTTGTCCCTATGGCTGAGGTAGGAGAAAACCACGGTGTTCAGCTCCCGGGCGCCCAGACGGGAAAGGGCAATGATGATATCCGGGATGATGGGGGCGTTCTCCGGTCGATCCAGGAGGGCCAGCAGGATATCAATATAGGAGTGGCGGTTGCTCAAACCGGCGCTGATGACGCCGGATTGGCGGAGTTTCACATCTCCATTCTCCAGCCATTGGTCGATGCGTTCCTGGTGGTCCGCGGGATTGCGATAAAAATAACAGGCCCCTGCAAATCCCCGGACAACGGGATGGGTGTGGGTGAGGTATGCTTCCAGTTCCATCCCCCTTGAGACCTCCAACCGGTTCTGGCAGACCAGTTTGAGGATGGCAATGGTCAATTCCGGTTCCTTGGGATCCAGGAAGGGGATCAGTCGTGCTGCGGCGGATTTCCGGGAGCCCGGGGTGATCATTTTGATCAAGGTGATGCGGGTGTCCGCATCCTGCCGGGGCAGGGCCTCCAGGATGAGCCGATCCATTTCCTTGGGGGAAAAGTTTTTAATGAGTTTGGCATACCAGACGGCATCCTCCCCCCGGGCCTTGAGGA
>JAKSBM010000297.1 GCA_022361135.1 Desulfobacterales bacterium
CCAATGATTCGGAAACCTTTAAATCCCAGACCCGCCACGACGACACCCTCCACTTCTCCGTTCCCGGCAATGGAGAAGCCACCGGTTCCGTGGTGGGGGAAACCACGGTGACCTCCGGGGGAACCAATACGGCGGCGGCCATTGTCTCCAGCCTCACCGTCACCATGGATCCGGGCATGTCCATGGCCTCGGACCAGGCCCATGCCAGGGGCATTTTCGGCACCGCAGCCACGGCGGTCACCGGCGGTTCCATTGTCACCCTGGGCGGAGAAGACGGATTTAAAAACTTCAATGCCGGGGACAAGATCTCCTTTGAACTGGACGGCCAGACCGTCAGTTACACCGTCTCCACTGCCAATGGGGGCACCACCCAGGCGGGCCTGGCCCGGCAAATGGTCCAGGAATTAAAATCCGATTTGACCCAAAAGGGATACACCATCCTGCGCAATGGAAACTCCGTTTCCATCATCAAAAGCGCCCCTTCGGACGATCCCATCAAAATCAGCAGTTTCACGGACACCGGAACCAATGATGCCCGGCTTCAAATCCGCACGGGTACCGGAGAGGGCACCCATCCCCCCAAAAACGACCTCCTCATGGCCGGCAATGAACATCGCAATTCATCCACCTCCTCCCTCTATGACAATGAGGGGAAAATCCGCTTTGAACGGCTGGACGCCAACGGCAACCCCACCGGAAGCAAGGGCATTGCCGATGTCAGCGGAGACGGCCGGATCAAAATTTATGAAAACGGGGCCCAGACCCTTAGCTTTGACCTGTCAAAGGGCGACCTCACCCAGGGAAATACCATGGTGGTGGACACCGACGGCCAGGGCCGGGTGGATCCCCTGGATTTGAAGGTCCACCGCCGGGCCAACAGCGTCAATGAAACCTATGATTTCAAGGTGGTCTCCGGGGGCACCCTGGGACAAGGGGGGGATAAAAATAAACCCATTGTCCTGGAATACAAATCCACGGCCACTTCGGGACGCATTGAGATCAATCCCAAGGAAATGCCGGCCCGGGTCAAGGTGGACGGCATGCTTTTGGTCTTCAACCGGGGCACCCTGACCCAAGGGGATCATTTCACCATCAAAACCGACGACACCGGAGAAGTGATTCCCAAGGATTCCCAGGGCATCGGCCGGCCGGAAACCGGGGCCCAATGGCATTGGACCCTGGACTCCTTTGCCGCCCAACTCAACCGGAAATCCCCGGGGGTGGAAGCCCGGGTCACATCGGACAACCGTCTGGTCATCCAGCCCCGGGATTATTATTCCCCGGAGAACATGAGCTATTCCGGAAAAAACGGAGTTGCCAAGGACAACACCGAATTCGCGGTAAAAAATTGGAGCG
>JAKSBM010000820.1 GCA_022361135.1 Desulfobacterales bacterium
AAAAACCGCCGCATGGCCGCAACAATCTGGCTTCTGCGCTGGAATACCGTACGGGATTTTTCATTCATGATAAGGTCCAGGTAACGCTGACGATACCGTTTTTCCGGATCCTTGATGCCATGGAATTTTTCGGGCAGGGGACGAACGGCCTTGGAAAGGAGTTTGAACTTCAGGGCCAGAACTGTCCATTCACCGGTGCGGGTCTGGAATACAGGACCTTCTACGCCGATGAAATCACCAATATCCAGTTTTTTAAACAGGTCGTAGGTTTCATCCCCAACCTTATTTTTCTGAATATATATCTGCATCGATTCGGCGCCATCCTTAAAGCGGATAAAGGAAGATTTGCCCATCTTGTTGATGGCCATCATCCGACCGGCAACCTTGAAGGTTTTCTCTTCTGTCAGGCTTTCGGAATCATCTGCAATGATCTGTTTTAATTCCGCAACCGTACAAGTTCTTTTGAAATCGTTGGGATACAGGTGTACACCCATTTCCTGTATGGCAGCCATTTTTTCTTTTCGAAGCTGAGTCAGCTTATTTTCATTATCCATAGGTAATGTGCTTCCGTTTGATATTATGGTTATATATTCAGTGGCTTAGGTTTCAAGCAATAAAACATGATTAAATATCCTAATTCCCCATGAATTGTCAAGGTTTTGTTGGTCATACCTTTCTGTGTTCAGCCAGATAAAAAGGCCCCAACCACAGGGGTTGAGGCCTTTTGTTATCTTCTGGTAATATTGTTTTTCAACCAATGACACTGGCAATGGAGAAAATGGGCAGATACATGGATATGACAAGCCCCCCCACAATCCCTCCCAAAAGCACCAGCATCATGGGCTCAATGAGATCGGTGAGATTTTTTATGGATTGATCCACCTCGGTGTCATAGAAATCCGCGATTTTTTCCATCATGACATCCAGGGCTCCGGTGGTCTCTCCCACGGCGATCATGGAACAAACCATGGATGGGAAAACCCCGCTTTCCATGAGAGGATCGGCCATGGACCGGCCTTCTGCAATACCAATTCTCACATCTTTAATGGCCGCTTCAATGGTTTTATTTCCCGCGGTCCGACCCACGATTTCCAGGGTTTCAAGGATGGAAACCCCGGATGAAATCATGGTGGCCGTTGTCCGCGTAAACTTTGCCACGGCTATCTTACGGATGAGAATCCCCACAACGGGAAGCCGGAGCAGCAATTCATCCAGCACCACCTTCCCCCGTTCGGTATCGTAGAATTTCTTAACCGCAAAAATGAAGATGAACAATCCAAGGATCATGTATCCGATGTTCTGCACCAGAAACTCACTCAACGCCATGACAAAAACCGTGGGGCCCGGCAGGGAGCCGCCCATGTCCACAAACAATTCCTCAAAAACAGGGATGACGAAGACCAGGATAATGGCCACAACGGCTGCGGCCACAAACAGGGTAACCAAGGGATAGGTCATGGCCCCCTTGATCTGTTTCTTCAACCGAGCCATTTTCTCCATGTAATTGGATAGACGATTCAGAATCGTATCCAGGATACCACCGGCTTCGCCGGCTGCGATCATATTAATGAAAAGATCACTGAAAACCTTGGGAAAACGCCTCAACGAATCGGCAAAGGTTTCTCCGGATTCAACGGATTCCTTGATCTGTCGCAACACCCGTTTGAAGGTCGGATTGGTCTGCTGGGAGTATAGAATCTCCAGACATTGAAGCAGGGGCAGTCCTGCATCGATCATGGTGGAAAACTGCCGGGCGAAAACAATGAGATCCTTTTCCTGGACCTTGGGCTGGAGAAAGGATACGTTTTCAAACAGATCCTTGGGTTTTTTCTTAATTTTTGTGGGCGTGATTTTTCTTCGTTCAAGGCTTTGGCGGACCTGATCGGAGGTATCCGCATCCATTTCCCCTTTAATTTTCCGGCCCTTTGGGTTTGTTCCCTTCCATTGATAGGTGACTAGTGCCATCTTAATCCATACCTTATAAATGAAGTATTGATACTCCCGCTGAACACGGGGTTTGGTAAAGCGAAACTCATACCCGACGATTTGTAAAATTCTAACAGATATACTATATAAAAGCCAACAATGGATTTCAACAGGAGCTTGCCATTTGGAGAACGAGAATCCCGCCATTACTGCCAAAACAATCATCACAAGCCACATCAATGCAGACTTTGACGCCATCGGTGCCATGCTTGCGGCCCAATTACTCTATCCCGACGCAGTGATCATATTTCCGGGCAGCCAGGAGAAAAACCTGAGGAATTTCTTCGTCAATTCCATGGGCTATCTCTTCAATATGGCCGACCCCAAGGCTTTGGATATGGCCCAGGTGGAAACCCTGGTATTGGTGGATACCCGTCAAAAAAGACGGGTTCCCCTTGTCGCGGACCTGCTGGAGCGAAACGATATCACCATCCATGCCTACGACCACCATCCGGACCAAGCCGATGATATTAAAGCGGATCAACTCCACACCCGGCCCTATGGTTCCACCACCGCCATCCTCTGCGAAATCCTCCGTGAAAAAAAATTGAATCCCAGCCCGGATGAAGCCACGGTAATGGCCCTGGGCATCTATGAAGACACGGGTATGTTTACCTATACCTCCACCACGGAAACCGATCTGAACATGGCCGGTTTTCTTCTCTCCTGCGGGGCCAGCCTCAATACCATTGTCAGCCTTGTGGTCAAGGAAATTAAGTCCGAACATGTCACCTGGTTGAACCAGCTATTGACCGAAATGCGATCCCATCCGGTCAATGGCGTGGACGTTTACATCTCCACCATTTCGTCACCGGCCTACGTTTCCGACCTGGCCAGCATTGTCCAGAAAATCATGCGCATGGAAAACCTTGATATTTTCTTTGCCGTGGTCCTCATGGGAACCAAGATTAATATCATTGCAAGGAACCGAATCCCGGA
>JAKSBM010000919.1 GCA_022361135.1 Desulfobacterales bacterium
CGAAGATGCCATTGAAAAGGCAAAATCCGTATAATTTCGGAGGATAATCATGGCCGATAAACTCATACTAGAAGTGGTAACGCCGGAACGGGCCGTTGTCAGCGAGGAAGTCCAGATTGTGAATGCGCCGGGCTCCCAGGGTGAATTCGGTGTCCTCAAGGGGCACACCACCTTCCTGACATCCCTGAAATCCGGAATCTTAACCTATAAGACCGCTTCCGGCACCGAGAAGAAGCTCCAGGTGGAAGGCGGATTTGCCGAAGTACTTCCGGACAAGGTCACGGTTTTGGCCGAGTCTGCCGTGGAAGTATAGGCATATTGCCGACCGGTAGCGGAACACGTCTCGCAAAATTAAATCCCGCTAAGGGATGACAAAAGGCGCCTCCTTTGATACAAAGGAGGCGCCTTTTTGTATTTGGAGAAATTAACAATGGAACTCACAGGATTTGGTGCCGTCATCCTGGCGGCTGGAAAAGGAACCCGGATGAAATCCGATTTGGCCAAGGTCCTCCACAAGGTTGGGGATCGGTCAATGGTGATGCGGGTTCTGGACAGTATCGCCTCCCTGGTGCCGGATTACCTTTATGTGGTGGTGGGACACCAGGCCGAGCAGGTGAAGGCGGAAGTTGCCGCACATCGCTCCGGGGTGGTGTTTGCCCGTCAAGAAGCGTTGCTGGGCACCGGAGATGCGGTGAAGGCCGCTTTGCCGAAATTGGCCCGTGCCGTCAGCCACGTATTGGTGCTTTGCGGTGATATCCCCCTGATCCGGCCCCAGACCCTGGCCACCTTAATGGAGGCCCATAAAACGGCCGAAAATGCCGTTACGGTCCTTGGGGTGGAATTGGAAAATCCCCTTGGATACGGTCGACTGATCCAGGACCGCCAGGGGGCGCTTTTGGGGATTCGCGAACAGGCCGACGCCACCGAAGAAGAGAAAAAGATTCGTCAGGTTAACACAGGTATTTATTGCTTTGAAAAATCCTTTCTTGAACAGGGAATAAAGAAGCTGAACCCGGAAAACAATCAGGCAGAATATTACTTAACCGATCTCATCGCCATCGCAGTTGAATCCGGGTTGAAAACCGGGTGCATAACCCTGGATGATCCGGTACAGGTCATGGGTGTAAACACCCTTGAAGAGCTTGAAAAAGCAGCCTTATCGATTCGGTGATCCCGGCGTTTAATTGCCTTGACTTTGGCAAATCTTTTGAACTATACTGAGTTCCGATTTTAAGACTTTATGGACAATGAAATTGGGTAATGATTTAATTAAACATAGGTTTGATGAGATCAACGAAAAAGTTGATCTGGTGATGATGTACTGCCGTGAGCTGCAAGCGGAAAACCAAGAACTGCTCTCCAAAATCAGTCGCCTTGAATCTGAACTTGATGCTGAGCAGGAAGCAAAGGCTGCCACTGAAAACAGTTTTGCCGAGCAGGAAACCCTGGTGGATGACAAAATGCAGGGTCTGCTTTCCAAGCTGGACAGTTTTTCTGAAAACATTACCGGTGGTTCTCCATCAAACCCGTAAATGTAAATTTTCGGTAAAGGGCATTCATTGGATGAAATTATTAAAATTGAACTCTTTGGTGAAGAGTTCCAATTTAAAGCCGATGCCCAGGTAGAGGACCCGCAGAGGATAGCAGAATTCCTATCCGGGTATATCCGGGAAGCGGAGGAGGTCATCGGGGATACACCGGGCGACCGTAATAAGATCGCCACCTTACTCCTGGCCGCCATGAACTTGTCCAAGGACTACAAGGAACTGAAATGGCGACATGCTCTGCTTCAAAAGGATGTAAAATATAATATTTCATCCTTGATGGAGAAACTTAACAAAGGAATTGAATTAGCCAATAATTCAATTGAGAAATAAAATAGTACCCCTGTGATGTTGGTGATTGTAAGACAGTCTTTGTCCGAATACTTACAAAACAGGGATTCCACCCTGGTACCGGTGAGCAAGTCCCGCTTGAACGGGAAAGCCTAAAAGTACTACCTGGAAACCCACTTTTGAACCAATGGTTCAAAGCCTAGAACGCAACACGGCAGGTCATGGGGGTACCATTTCTATTTTCCCTTATCCGAATTCCTTCCTTTCCATTATCCCATTCCATTGTCAATAAAACTGTATACCAACGATTCTCTGTTGGAAAACTTATATCCTCTTAAGGAGACTTATTTGAATGGAATACGTCATGGTACTCTCATTGGTTGCTGTGTTGTTGGGATTGGGAGCCATCGCCTTTTACAAGTTCAAGCAAAAGGTGACTCAGGAAAGTCTGAATATTCAAGAAGAACAGAAGCGAATTATTGAAGAAGCCAAGCGCAAGTCTGAAACCCCTTTAAAGGAAGCCAAGCTGGAAGCCCGGTCGCGGCTTCTGGAAATGAAATCCAATTTTGATGCCGAAACCGAAGAGACCCGGGTGGAGCTGAAAAAAGAATCCCGTCGTCTTTCCCGGAAGAGCGAAAAGCTGGACCGTGTGGAAGATCAATTTGGAAAGCGGGAAGGTGAACTCCAGAAACGGGAAACGGAAATTCGCAAAAAAATGGATTCCGCCGTTCGCAAGGAAGGGCAGTACAAGACCCTTCTGGAGGAAACCAAGAAAGAGCTTGAAAAGGTTTCCGGTCTGACCCTGGAAGAAGCCAAGGAGCTTTTGCTCAAGGCCATGGAAGATGAGGCCAAGCACGAAGGGGCCAAGCTCATCAAAAAGATCACCTCCGAAGCCAAGGAAAAGGCGGACAAGGAGGCCAAGAAAATCATCTCCACGGCCATCCAGCGTTATGCCGGTGAATATGTGGCCGAACGGACCGTTTCCGTTGTCCATCTGCCTGGGGATGAAATGAAGGGGCGCATCATCGGTAGGGAAGGGCGGAACATCAGAGCCCTGGAAGCCGCCACCGGAATCGATCTCATCATCGACGATACACCGGAAGCCGTCATCCTTTCCGGATTCAACCCCGTTCGCCGGGAAGTCGCTCGCATCTCCCTTGAAAAACTCATTTCCGACGGTCGAATTCACCCCGCCCGCATTGAGGATGTGGTGGAACGGGCCACAGAAGAAGTGGACCAGGCCATTAAGGAAGCCGGTGAACAGGCCGCCTTCGACTTGGGGGTCCACGGCATTGACCCCGAACTCATCAAAGTTCTGGGTAAACTCAAATTCAGAACCTCCTATGCACAGAACGTGCTCCAGCATTCCGTGGAAGTGGACTTCCTTTCCGGCGCCATTGCAGCTGAGTTGGGTCTGAATGTAAAACTGGCCAAGCGCATGGGCCTTCTCCATGACATCGGCAAAGCCGTAGACCACGAAGTGGATGGCGCCCATGCCATCATCGGTGCCAAGCTGGCCAAAAAATACGGTGAGATCGAAGCCGTGGTCAATGCCATTGCCGCCCACCACGAAGACCGCATGCCCGAAACCGTTTACGATTATATTGTCCAGGCTGCAGACGCCCTGTCCGGTGCCCGCCCCGGCGCCCGTAAGGAAAGCCTGGAAAATTACATCAAACGGCTGGAGGATCTGGAAAACATCGCCAATGCATTTGACGGCGTAACCAATACCTATGCCATCCAGGCCGGCCGTGAAATCCGGGTCATCACCGAAAGCGAAAAGATCAACGACGACGAAGCGTTGCTGCTGTCCAGGGACATTGCCCGGAACATTGAAGAGAATCTGACCTTCCCCGGTCAGGTCAAAGTGGTCGTCATCCGTGAAACCAGAGCAGTAGAATATACCCGAAAATAATAAGGTTGCCCCATGAGCGTTTTAAAAGTATTGCAGGAAAGAGGCTATATTGAAGCCACCACCCATAATGAAGAGCTGGAAGATTACCTGAACAACAACAGGGCCACCTGTTACATCGGATTCGATCCCACGGCCTCCAGCCTCCACGTCGGCAGCCTGGTCTGTATCATGGCCCTGGCCCATATGCAGAGAAACGGCCATCGTCCCATCGCTCTGGTGGGCGGCGGCACCGGCCTCATCGGCGACCCCTCCGGAAAAACAGAACTGCGCAAGGTGCTGACCCAGGATACCATTGACGAAAACAAAGCCGGTATCCGTGGACAGCTTTCCCGCTTC
>JAKSBM010000676.1 GCA_022361135.1 Desulfobacterales bacterium
ATGATTCCGTAATCCGAGTCTGTTCGGGGCAACACATTCTGATAAAACCAAATCATTACACCTGCATGGTTAAGAAATCCATGAAACCAGCAGAAATCAAATGCCCCCTTAAATCCGAAACAAAGTATTCTCCGTCTTACTCAGGAACCGCGACCCGGTTTCCGTAACCTGGATCACACTCTCAATGCCGGCGGCATATTGATCCGGAAAAATACACTTGGGCTCCACGGCAAAAACCATCCCCGGTTCCAGGCATTGGTCCCGCCCCGGGGCCAGCATGGGATTTTCCACCAATTCCACCCCAATGCCATGGCCCACAAACCGGGATTTCATCCCGGGCAGCCCCAGAAAGGAGTCTTCCAACCCCAGGACCGAAGCCTGGTCCATGGCCGCTTCAAACACCTGGCCCAGGGGCAGCCCCGGCGCCATGCGCTCCCGGATAAGATGGAGGATGTCAATGCACTTCTCCCCCGCATCCACGGCCACGTCATCCACCCGGCCCAACAGGAGCATGCGGGACTCGTCCATGTGATAGCCATGGACCATGGTGGCCAAGTCCATGAGCACGGGCTCATTTTCCCGGATGATGCGCGGCCCGGCACCATAGGGATAGGCAATGCAGGGCCCGGTGCCGCAAACCGGTGAATCCAGCGCCCCGGGCAATCCGCCGCTGGCCCCGGCCATGAGGTGGGCAAAAAATCCTTCGGACCGATAATGGCGCATCTGGATCCGACCGGAATGGCCCAAGGTCCGGGCATATGCCTCCACCCGACCGCAGAAGGCGGACTCCGATTCACCGGGCCGGATCTCCGCCGCCATGAAATTGAAAATTTGGGAGGAAATGGCCGCCACCTCTTCCATGCGGGCAAGCTCCCAGGGGGATTTGCAACTCCGACAGGCTTGGATGGCCGGGGTCACATCCTTCAGCCCCACCCCGGGGAAAAGGGTCTGGAAAAATTGATAGTCCCGCACCGGAACCACATCACAGGCCAGCCCCAGGTTTTCGGGCAGCCCCCCCTGGATATCCCGAATGCGGTCGGGGATCTCCCGGATGGAACCCAATGGAATAATCTGGCCCAGGGGGGATTCCACCCGGGCCCGGGGCAGGTACCGCTTCACCAGCAAAAGGGGATCGTGGCCCGGCCGCACCCAGAGGTAGGCATCCTGGGCCGTGCCGCTGAAATAAAACAGGTCGGGCTTATGGGTGATCAGGGCACTGGAAAGCCCGGCCCCATCCATGGCGGTTTTCAAACGGTCAATTCTGGCAGTGATTTCAGATTCAGGCAGCGATTCAAACACAGTCCCATCCTTGATTCATAGGGTTAATCAGAGCAAAGGCCCGGCCCCACTCTATGCCAAGGCTCTTCGGAATTCAAGCCGCCGGCCCCCGCCCGTGGAAAAAAGAAAATATACAAAATCCTTGATATTCCCCCCGGCTTGATCAATATTAATTATTTAATTAAATCAAACTTAACCCCCCAGTGGAGAGCCGTCCCCAGCAGCTAGTTTACAACCATGACCATACCCTTAAAACCCATTAAACCCAAACGCATTTCCGACCAGGTTCTGGACCAGATCCGGGAACTCATCTTCCGGGGTAAACTCAAACCCGGAGAAAAGCTCATGACCGAGCGGGAGTTGGCCCAGGCCATGGGGGTCAGCCGCACCACCATCCGGGATGCCATCCAGCGACTGGTGGCCATGGGACTCATTGTCCAACGCCAGGGACAGGGCACCTTTGTCCGCGCCTATGACGAACAGATGGAAAACCCCATTGTCAAGGCCATGGAAGCCCAGGACGCCTCCATTGAAGACCTCCTGGAAGTCCGCATGGGACTGGAATGCAATGCCGCCTCCCTGGCCGCCCTGAGGGCCGACGAATCCGACATCAATGCCATGACCCAGTCCATCCTGGAGATGCGGGAAGAGGTGGACTCCGGCCGCCTGGGCACCGTGGCCGACACCGCCTTTCACATGGCCATTGCCTATGCAGCCAAGAATCCCCTGCACATCCTCATCATGCGGAATTTCTATGATTACCTATTCCACGGGATCCGGGAAAATCTGAAATCCCTATACGAAAATCCCGCCAACATCGATATTATCCTCACCCAGCACCAGGGCATCCTGGAGGCCATCATCGGCCGGAATCCGGACAAGGCATTTTCCTCCATGCAGACCCATATCCGCTTTGTCATGGATTTTTTTCGCCAATTGAAACAATAAGTTCCCCTTGACACTGGCGGTTAAGGGTCCGTATTCTAAAGATTCATCAACCCTTTCCATGAGTACGGGCAAACCCCATGATTTCAAGTGTGGCCGAAACATTAACCGGCCGGATCCTCATTGCAGATGACGATCCCGCCATACGGAGTCTGTTCAAGCGGGCCATGGAGGCCGCCGGGCACGATTGCGTGGAAGCCCGGGATGCGGCCCAGGCCTTGGAGGAACTGGCCCGGGGGAATTACGATGTGGTGGTCACCGACATCAACATGCCCCGGATGACCGGCCTGGAGCTGGCCGTGAAGGTCCTGGACCAAAGCGACAGCGACATCATCGTCATCACCGGCGAGGCCCAGGATTACCACTACGACGAAATCATCACCATCGGAGCCAGTGATTTTGTGGCCAAGCCCTTTTCCGTCAATGAAATCATCCTCAGGGTCCAACGGGTGCTCCGGGAACGGGCCCTCAAGGCCCAGACCCGCAAATCCCACCAGGAGTTGAAGCAGGCCTACATCGACTCCATACACCGCCTGGTCATGGCCGCCGAATTCAAAGACGAAGAAACCGGGGACCACATCATCCGCATCGGGGCCTATGCCTCGGCCATGGCCCGGAAACTGGGCATGGACGACAGCTATGGGGAAAACATTCAATATGCCGCTCCCATGCACGATGTGGGAAAAATCGGCATACCGGACCGCATTCTCCTGAAACCGGGAAAATTAAATAACGAGGAATGGACCGTCATGAAGCGCCACACCCTCATCGGGGCCCAGCTCCTCTCCAATTCCAAGTCCAAAATCCTTCAAATGGCCGAAGAAATCGCCCTCACCCACCACGAACGGTTCAATGGAAAGGGATACCCCCACGGCAAGGCCGGAGAGGCCATCCCCCTGTGCGGACGCATCGTGGCCATTGCCGACACCTTTGATGCCCTCACCTCCAAACGGCCCTACAAGGCCCCCTACCCTCCGGAAATCGTCTATGACATCCTCAAACGACAGCGGGGGGAACATTTTGACCCCCAGGTCACCGATCTCTTCCTGAAGAACTTTGACCAATTCCTGGCCATCCGCGAGGCTTCAGGCCCCATCCAGGCCATTGGCATGGAAGATTTCCAGCTCAGCGAACGGGATAAAATCCGCATCCGCACCTGAAAAATCAGCCCGGGTCTCCGGGTTTTTCAATTGACAATCCCCAACCACCCCTTATAGTTTGATTAATTTTTTTTTATTGGATTAATCATGAAGGAGATTCTGATGCCAGATTTAACCGCCATAATGGAAACCAGCAAAGGTACCATCACCCTTAAACTTTTCGCAGACAAGACCCCTGTCACCGTGGCCAACTTCGTAAACCTGGCCAAACGGGAATACTACAATGGATTGAAATTCCACCGGGTCATTGCCGACTTCATGATCCAGGGCGGATGTCCTTACGGCAACGGCATGGGCGGTCCCGGCTACGAATTCGAAGATGAATTCAAAAAAGACCTGAAACACGACAAACCCGGCATCCTCTCCATGGCCAACGCCGGTCCGGGCACCAACGGCAGCCAGTTCTTCATCACCCATGTTGCCACCCCCCACCTGGACGGCATGCACACCGTTTTCGGCATGGTTGAAAGCGAAGAAGACCAGAAGGTTGTGGACAGCATCGGCCAGGGCGACACCATTGACAGCATCACCATCAAGGGCAACGTGGGTTCCCTGATGAAAAAGGTAAAAGACAAAGTGGACGGTTGGAACAAGACCATCAACAAGTCTTTTCCCAAGCTGCCCAAAGCCTAGGGCATAGCGACGGATATTTGGGGGAAACCCTTCCCTTAAAAATATTAAAGCCGGATGAATTTTCATCCGGCTTTATCTGTTTTTGAATGGAGGATCCCGTCGATCTATTCCAAATCGATATAAAGGGGAATCACGTGGAGGGTATGGCTATCTTCCTCTGTGGCGCCCAATTGCCAGTCCTTGACCGGCACACCGGCATCTTTAATGGCCTGAATCATCCCCTTGAGATTGATCAGGGGGTGTCGCATGAACACCGTGGGCAAACCATAGGTCAGGCTGCAGACCAGGCATTTTCCGGGACGCTGGGCCAGGTTGAAGGCCAGGACCACCCGATCTGGATTTCCAGACAGAAATTCCAGGCGAATGTCATAGGCACCTTCCGAGGCATCGCCGTACAATGCCTCGAAAAACTGATCGCTCTTCTCCGGCGGCAGGAGTTCGTCGCAAAACTCCTGGGTAAAAATGGCTTGTAATTCAGCTTGATTCATTCTGAGTTCCAATCCTTATTTAATAATGTCTTGTTCCAACAGTGCCCCACTTTTAGTAAAAGTCCCCCAGAAAATCAAGGTTAAAAACCCCGCCTGGATTGTCCCTTACCTGCGTCCTGTGATATGAAACAACATGGCTGCCACTCTATCCATCATCATCCCGGTTTACCGTGAAGGTCGGCGCATACAAAAATGCATCAACCGGCTTGAATCACTTGATTTTCCATGGCCGGTGGAAATCATCATTGCCGATGGAGAACCGGAAATGACCACCTGTAAAAAGCTGGTCCCAGGGAGCCGCATCCCCGTCATATCCCTCTCCGCCTCCCGGGGACGGGGCCCCCAACTCAACGCCGGTGCCGGAAGGGCCACAGGAAAGGTTTTACTCTTTCTCCATGTGGATACCCGGCTGGATCAACGGGGGGTCGACCTTCTATCCCGCACCCTGGACGCCCAAAATGCCCCCTGGTTCTGCGGCGCCTTTGACCTGGCCATTGATTCGCCCCGTCGCCCCTTCAGATGCATTGAACAACTGGCATCCCTTCGATCCCGTCTCACCCGGCTTCCCTATGGCGACCAGGCCATTTTCGTCTCCAGCGCCCTTTTCAAATTCGTCAACGGCTTTCCCGACTACCCCATCATGGAAGATGTGGCCCTGATGCAACGCATCAAACGCACACGGATACGTCCCATTTTCATTCCCCACCGGGTGGTCACCTCGGCCCGGCGCTGGCAAAAGCAAGGGCTGATTTACACCACAATAAGAAACTGGACCCTCATCCTCCTTTACCTGGTGGGTGTTCACCCCCGGCGCTTGAACCGCTTTTATTGATTAAATGTTAGCCCGGATATGCCAGGATAAATTCTTCCGACCCAGCTGAAAGTATTGATCCCCCGGCCCGGTGGATGTTCAAACTTGCCTGCAATCACAACCTGCCCGGCCGATGGCCGTCATCTGATCTTTTCCGTTTCATAATTCCTTGCGGTAAATCACCACCTGCTGCACCTTGGAGATCCGTCAAATCCATCGGGTTCAATATCCGATTCAGGGGGATAAAACCCGGTTTTACAAATCAAAATTCACTTCCCCGGGTCATTCAGGGAAAACCCCGGAAGGCATCCCCCCTGGGCCTCGAAACGGCGAAGGTCCGACATTGTA
>JAKSBM010000036.1 GCA_022361135.1 Desulfobacterales bacterium
ACGTGCTCGGCTTCCTTCTCCAGGTAGGAGAGGGGGATAAAGAGGGGGAAATAGGCATTTTTCACCCCGGTTTCCTTGAACATGGCATCCATCTGGCTCTCGATGTTTTCCCAGACGGCAAAGCCCCAGGGTTTCATGACCATGCAGCCCCGCACCGGGGAAGTTTCCGCCATATCAGAGGCCTTGATCACCTCCTGATACCATTGTGCATAGTCCTCTTCCCGGGTGGGGGTAATGGCCGTTTTATTCTTCGCTCCCATTCAGATCCTCCGAATTCTTTGTCATTTTATCGATTTCAGTCATCAACTCGGTCACAAGTTGGTCTTGTTTTACTTTCTTAAACAGCTTGCCCTTTTTAAACAGGATGCCCACGCCATCGCCCCCGGCAATGCCGATGTCCGCCTCCCGGGCCTCTCCGGGCCCATTGACCACGCAGCCCATTATGGCAACTTTAATCTTAGAGGATCGCTCAAGTAAAGCTTTTTCTACATCCTCCGCAATCTGGAAAAGGTTGATGCGACAGCGTCCACAGGTGGGACAGGAGACCAGCTCCGGCCCCCGGCTACGGATTCCCAGGGCCCTGAGAATTTCATATCCGGTGCGCACCTCCTCCACGGGATCCCGGGTCAGGGAAACCCGCAGGGTATCCCCCAGCCCCTGGCTCAACAACATGCCGATGCCAATGGCCGACTTGGTGATGCCGGCATAGAGGCCCCCGGCTTCGGTGACCCCGATGTGAAAGGGGACATCGGTCTGGTCGGCCAAAAGGCGGTAGGCCGTCACCGTGCGTTCCACATCCGAGGCCTTCAGGGAAATCTTGATGTCATAAAACCCCAGATCCTCCAGGATTCGGATATTGGCCAGGGCCGATTCCACCATGGCCTGGGGGGTCACCCCCAACCGCTTTTCAATGTCCTTTTCCAGGGAACCGGCATTAACTCCGATGCGGATGGGCAGGCCGTGGGCCTTGGCACAATCCACCACCTTCTGGATCTTGGCCCTTTCACCGATGTTCCCGGGATTGATGCGCAGGGCATCCACCCCGTTTTCCGCCGAGGCCAGGGCCAGGCGGTAATCAAAATGGATATCGGCAATGAGGGGGATGTGGATCTGATCCTTGATGTCCCGTATGGCCAGGGCATCTTCCATATCCGGCACCGCCACCCGGATGATTTCACATCCGGCGGATTCCAGGGCGTGGATTTGGGCCACGGTGGCCCCCACATCCCGGGTCAGGGTATTGGTCATGGATTGAATGGAAACCGGAGCATTTGAGCCCACGGGAACGTTTCCTACACTGATCTGCCGGGTTTTCCGTCGCGGTGCAACCAGGGACATCATCCCTCCTGTTTAAAAATGAAGGGCCTGCACGGCACCCCAAGGGAGTCCTGCAAGCCCGAGAATAACTCATTTAGTCCATAAGAATATCACATTGTTGCGGACATTTTCAAGCACCCAATTGGGAGGGAATTCCCTGGAAACAGGGGGTCAATGCCCCAAGGCAGCCATTGAGGTGGGCCAGGGAGAAAACCTCCAGACTCACGCTGCCGCCAAACCCCTCCAAGGGTTTCAATTTTCGGCTCAGTTCCCCTGGCGCCATGCGATCCAGCCCAATGTGATCCTTGACCTTTTCGTCCCGGGGCTCCACCCCATGGAGGTGGACCAGGGGCACCCGGCCTCCCCAGCGCTGGAAGGTGGCATCCAGATCAAACCCATATTTGAAATGGTGGCCCGCATCCACACAGAGTCCCACGGGGAAGGCGTCCAACATGGGGGCCAGCAATTCCGGGGGATAATCCAAGGTTTCAATGGTCAATTGCCCCAGGGGAAGCCCCAATTTTTGAAGCTGATCCAAGCCGCACAGGGCCTGTTCATGCCAGCATTTGAGTTCATGGGCCAATGGTCCGGACAACACCCCATCCACATTCCCGATCGCCTCCTCCCGCTGTTCCCGGGAAAGCCCATGGAAACCACGGCGCAACCGGCCGGCCAATTCCCGGCCCATGGCCAGGTGAACCGTGTGGGTGGTGGGGGCCAGGGGGGCCATGAGTTCCATGACCCGGGCCAGGGTATCTGCGGCCAGGGCCTGTTCCCGGGGCGCAGTGAGACTCACATCCACGGGCATGTGGACATTGTAGGTCAGATCCATGTCCCCGGCCAGGGCGGCCAGGGTATTGACCTCCTCCCGGGTGGGCAACACGGACATGCCCTGGTAGGGCCGGCTTTCAAAGACCAAAAGCTCGATTTCATCAAAATGGGGACCCAATTTTTCCACATTGGGCAGGATCATGCCCGGATAAATAAAAGAGGTGGTGCCCAGGCGGAAACCACGGGGCATGGGACTCATGACAGGCCTCCCAGGGCCGCAGTCAGCACCGCAATCAAACAGGCCCCCCCAATCCCCACCAGGGCAGACATGAGCATGAGTTCGCAGGCCCTATCAATGCGGTCCAGGCCGGGTTCGGGAAATTGTCCCCCGATGTAAGGCTTGTCCACCAGCTCACCGTGGTAAACATTGGGACCGCCCATGCGCACCCCCAGGGCCCCGGCAAATGCAGCCTCGGGGAATCCCGCATTGGGGCTCTTATGGGCCCGGGCATCCCGTTGGGCTGTTCGCCAGGCCCGCAGCCCCCGGGCCGGGGAAAAAACCAGGGCGGCCAGGGAAATCACCACGCTGGAAAGCCGGGCCGGAATGAAATTGGCCCCGTCGTCGATGCGGGCGGCGGCCCGGCCAAAGAGGATATATTTTTCATTCTTATACCCCACCATGGAATCCAGGGTATTGATCATCTTGTAAGTGAGGGCACCGGGCACCCCGAAAACCAGGGCAAAACAAAGGGGGGAGAGGAAACCGTCCACAAAATTTTCCGCCACCGTTTCCACCGTGGCCCGGGTCACGGCCGGACCATCCAGGGAATGGGTTTCCCGTCCCACGATCATGCCCACCATGCGCCGGGCTTCGTCCAGATCCCCGGCCTTGAGGGGGGCGGATACATCCCGGGCCGCCTGGACCAGACTCTTCACGGAAAAACAATAAAAGAGCAGGATAATTTGCACCCCCAGCCCTACGAGGGGATGGATCCAAATGGCCAGGGCCACCACAGCGGTGGAAATAAGGGCCGTGAGGGTGATGAGAAAAAGGGCAAAGGCCAGTCCGGCCCGGAAGGGGTTGGAAATCATGGCGCGGAACCGGGGCTCAAAAAAGGAGATGGCATTGCCCATCCAGATGATGGGGTGGGGCAGCCAGCGGGGGTCCCCCAGTCCCAGGTCCAGGACAAAGGCGGCCAGGAAGATATACCAGGGCAATTCCGTCATCTTATTGCTCCAGTGCCGATTTCACCGCCGTTACCAGGCGGGCGTTGGTTTCCCTGTCCTTGAGGCTGAACCGGACAAATTCATCGTTGAGGCCGTGGAAATTGCTGCAATCCCGGATGAGGAGCCGGGCACGTCCCACGGCCTCACAAAAGGCCGGGGCCCGCAGCTCACCGGTGAGACGGGCCAGGATGAAATAGGTGTGACCCGGCACCAGTTCAATGCCTTCCACATCCTTGAGTTGGTCCGTAAACCATTGTTTTTCTGCGGCGGTATAGGCCCGGCTTTTTTCGTAGAAGGGTTCAATGGTTTCCGGATGGTCGAAGATGTCCCGGATCACCACCTGGGCCAAGGCATTGACGCTCCAGGGCTGGTATTGGTCCATGACCTTTTCAATGAGGGCCGGGGGACCGGAAAGAAAACCGGTTCTCAATCCGGGAATCCGGAAAATCTTGGACATGGAGGAAAGGACCAGAAGATTGTCGTACCGGGTTTCGGAAACCAGGGAAATCCCATTGGCCCGGTCCACAAAGGGAAGATAGGATTCATCCACCACAAAGCAGGTGTCGGGGCAATGCTGGAGCAACTCCTCAATGGCATCCCGCTCCACCAGGGCCCCGGTGGGGTTGTTGGGGTTGCAGATATAAACCAGATCCGCATCCCGGGCCCCTTGGGCCAATGCCCCCATATCCGGGACAAAATCATTCTCCGGCAGGCAGACCTGGTGGTCGTATGGGATGTGGTGCTGGCGGCAACCGTCCCGGTAATCGGAATAGGTGGGGCCCAGGATGAGCACCTTTTTGGCCCCCAGGGCATGGGGCAGGGTGTAGAGAAACCAGGTGGTTCCATTGCCTGCGGCCACCCGGGCGGGATCCAGGTCGTGGTATGCGGCAAAGCCGGCGCAGATGGCGGCGGCATCGGGCTGGGGCAGGGCATGGATGGCATCCAGATTTTCCCGGATCACCTCCTTAATCCGCTCCGGGGGTCCCAGGGGATTGAGGTTGCAGCTCATGTCCGTGATATCAGTTACTGCGCAGCCCAGCTTTTGGGCCAGCGCTTCCTTATTTCCGCCGTGGCCAATAATCATTGTCTTTCCTTACCCTTTCTCGCACTATCCCAGGGGGGCAATGCCGCAGCCCAAAAAGAGAATGGCTTCCATCATCTCGGTCATGGCACCCAGCATATCTCCGGTAATGCAGTTCATCTTTTTCTTGTAAAACATCAAAATGGCCCCAAGTGCCGTAAAAAACAGGATGTTCAGCACCAGAGCGCCCTTATACCCCAAAAACAGGGATAAAAACAGGGGAATCAGGGCAAAAATAAAATCCCGGTTCCCCAGGGGATTTTCAAAGAGATCCAGCCCCGTGCCCGTATTCTTCCGGCCGTACTTCATGATTTTAATCCCAAATATCATGGAGGCCCGGGCATAGGCCGGCACAATGACCAAAAGCAGCAGGGTCTGGGAAAGGCCCCAGACGGACTTCACCGAGTAAATACCGGCAAATTTCAGGGCCAGAATCACCACCACGGCCACCAGCCCCATCATGCCCGTGCGGCTGTCCTTCATGATTTCCAGGGCCCGCTCCCGGGGCCGGTGGCTGAAGATGCCGTCGGCGGTATCCCCCAGGCCATCCAGGTGAAAGGCCCCGGTGACGGAGACCAACACCAACACATCCACCAGGGCCACCACGGCCGGGGTCCAGAGCTGTGATGCCACCAGATCCGTGAGGCCGAGGATCATGCCGATGACCAGCCCCACCACGGGGAAAAACTTAATCATCCCCACCGGGGAATAGGCCACTCCCCGGCCCGCCGGCAGGATGGAGATAAAAAGAAAACAGGATCTCAAATCCGTGAGCCAGCCCCGGGTGGGGGGGATGGGATCCCGTTTGGCCCCGCCATGTTGGGCATCCTCTTCGGGAAACAGGGATTGCTGGGTTTCGGTGACGTTTTCTGCGGAGGTATGGGTGTGGTTTTCCATGGGATAGTCTATTCCTTAATGGTGCGGTAAAATTCTCCCCGGGCTTCCCGGGTGACCTCGATGCGGCCCTGGTTCAATAGTTCTTCCAGCAGGGCTTCAAGTGCCCCGGGTCGGGCCCCCAGCATGGAAACCAGATCCTCCCGGGTGCAGGGACGGCGGTGGATGGTTTCCAGCACCGCAGATTCCAGGTTTTCCGCCGGGGTTTTCACCTGCTTTTTGGCCACCTTGGCAATGATTTCCAGATTATCCAGATCCAGGTGGGCGGCCACGGCCTCCAGCTCTTCCCGGCTGGCCGGGCCGATGGAATCCAGTGTGCCGGGCCGGTCCAGGGTGTTGAGCTGGACCCGGGTGGGCTGAATTTCAAGGATCTCCGCCTTGAGCAGATCCATTTCCTCCGGGGTATTGTTCACCCCGGGGAGGATGAAAATTTCCAGCCAGATCTCCCCGGAGAATTCCCGGGCCATAGCCTTGATGCCCGCAGCCACATCCTTTGCAGAGATCCCCTTGCAGGGGCGGTTGATCTTCCGGAAGGCCCGTTCCGATACCCCGTCCA
>JAKSBM010000577.1 GCA_022361135.1 Desulfobacterales bacterium
GTCCTAAAATTCCGGGGCCCGCGGCCTGGATCCCCCAGATCTTATTCGATCTTAAACCTTGCCACCATGGCATGGAGTTCGCCGGCCAGATGGTCCAATTGTTCCGCATTTCCGGAAATCTGTTCCACATGGGTGGAAACCTGGGAAATGGAGCCGCTCACTTCGGAAATATCCTGGGAGACATCCCTGGAAGCCATGGAGCTGTTGGCCACGTTGGCACTGACTTCCTGGACCGCTTCAGCCCCCTGGGACACATTCATGTCAATTTCCGAGACGGTCTGGGTCTGTTCCTGGACCGATTGGGCAATGGTGGCAACGATGGTGTTCACCTGGGCAATGATTTCGGAAATGCTTTTAATATCCGAGATGGTGGAATGGGTGGTGCCCTGGATGGATTCAATGTGGGATTTGATCTGTTCCGTGGCTTCGGTGGTCTGACCGGCCAGGTTTTTAATTTCCCCGGCCACCACGGCAAAGCCCTTTCCGGCCTCACCGGCCCGGGCCGCTTCAATGGTGGCGTTTAAGGCCAGGAGGTTGGTCTGTTCGGAAATATCGTTGATGGTCTCGGAAACCTTATTTATATGGCGGGCGGCATCCCCCAGGTTATCCACACGGGAGGAGGCGGTTTCCACCCGTTCCACGGCCTGGTTGGAGATGGTTCCGGCCTCGTCCACGGCCTGGGAAATGTCCCGTATGGTCTGGTTTATCTGGGAGGAGGAGCCTGCAATTTCCTGGGTGTTGGCGGTGAGTTCTTCCATGGCAGCGGCCACGGCATTCATGTCTTCACTCATCTGCTCGGCATTGTCGGCCACATTGCGGCTGGTGTCGGCCGATGCGCCGGATTCCTGGGAAAGGGTGGTGGATACCTGGTTCATGTCTGCGGAGGCGGATTTCAGCTGCAGGGCTTCGGCATTGATTTTTGCCATGGCATTTTGGAGGGTGTCGGCAAAGCCGTTGAGGCTGTGACCCAGGAATTCCATTTCATTGAGTTTATCCTTGGGTTTGTCCGGGGCGTGGAAACGGCGGGTCAAATCCCCCTGGGCCATGGCATCGGCATTTTCAGAGGCATGGGTGAGTTGACGGACAATGCCCCGGATGAGCAGGATGCTCAAGGCCATGATCACCAAACCCAGGCCCAGGCAGAGGGTCTGGAAGAGGATGAGGCGGTCCACCTTTTTCTCTGAATTTTTCTGGAGCATGGTGACGGCCGTGTTCATTTCCTTAAGCAGGGGAAGGTTTTTGGTCATGACATAATCCAGGCTGCCATTGGCGTGACTGGGATCGGCCAGGATACTTTTCATTTCCCTGGAAAAGGCGGTCCAGCTTTGTTTCACCTTTTTTAACTGGCCCAGGGCCGGTTCTTCGGCCTGGGGGCAGAATACCTTGGGACCGTCGGGGGTCAGCCCCTTGGGGGCCTGGCCGGAATTGAGCAGGGCCGTGAGGGTCATGTCAAAGACCCGGGCCGTTCCCTGGGCGGCCTTGATGTGCTGGGCGCGGTTTTTTTCGGTCTCCAGAACCATGAGGACTTCCTTGGACATTTTCTGTGTGAGCATGCGCTGGCGGCCGGCCAGGTTGATGAGCAATCCATCGGTTTTCTGGGCCGATGTGGTATACCAGGTCAGGCAGAACATGAGTAGGATAATAAGGGACAGCCCACCGGCGATGAGATACAACTTGAATCGAATCTGCATTTAGAACTCCTCATTTCGTATGGAAATTGGTAAGTAAAAAAAAAGACTACCACAAAGTAAAGGTGGGTTCAACACGGTTCATGGGGGATTTCCTTTGTATCTCCGGGTGAACCCCATGTGAAAAAGGAGGCCCATGGAAGGTAATTTGATCCAGGTGTTCATGCGGGCACCGGAGCTGGGTCGGGTGAAGACTCGACTGGCCAAGGACTTGGGCCCGGAACAGGCCCTGGCATTCTATCGCAGTTGCGTGGTCCATACCCTGGCCATGGCGGAAGGGGCCGGGATCCCCTGGGAGGTCTGCTTTTGTCCTTCCCACCAAGGCGGGATGATCCGCGAATGGCTGGGCCGGGATATTTCCATTACTTCCCAGGGCCCGGGGGATTTAGGAGAACGCATGGCCCATGCCATGGCATCGGCCTTTGACCGGGGCGCTTCCCGGGTGATTCTGGTGGGTACGGATATTCCGGGTATTCGATCCCGGCATTTTGATGCGGCATTGGCCTGGCTTGGAAAAAGGGATGTGGTCCTGGGACCCAGCCGGGACGGCGGATACTGGCTCATCGGCTTCAACCGGGCCTCCTTTGATCCCGGGGTTTTCCTGGGGATGGAGTGGAGCCATCCCCAGGTGGCCCGGGACACCCGGATTCGCATCCGGCAGGCCGGCCTCTCCCTGGGGGAATTGTCTCCCCTCCAGGATGTGGATACAATGTCGGACCTTCGCCGTTTCGAGGCCGAGGGGGGATGCCTTCCGGGATTTTCCCTGAATGACCCGGGGAAGTGAATTTTGATTCGTAAAACCGGGTTTTATCCCCCTGAATCGGATATTGAACCCGATGGATTTGACGGATCTCCAAGGTGCAGAAGGGGAGCTCTGGTGATTTACCGCAAGGAATTATGAAATGGAGAAGATCAGATGACGGCCATCGGCCGGGCAGGTTGTTATTGCAGGCAAGTTTGAACATCCACCGGGCCTGGGGATCAATACTTTCAGCTGGGTCGGAAGACATTACCCTGGCATATCCGGGCTAATATTTAATCAATAAAAGCGGTTCAAGCGGCGGGGGTGAACACCCACCAGGTAAAGGAGGATGAGGGTCCA
>JAKSBM010001039.1 GCA_022361135.1 Desulfobacterales bacterium
CCAATACGGTTTACACCGTAACCCAGGGCCAACTCATTCCCCGGAGGGACCCATGAAGCTCCTCCTCCGGGCCGCCCTGCGCCAGGGCCGGGCCCACCCCCTTTCCACCCTGCTCATGGTCACGGGCATCGCCCTGGGGGTTGCCGGGGTGGTGGCCATGGACATCGCCCGGACCAGTGTGAGCAAATCCTTTGACCTGTCCACGGCCGCCCTGGTCTCCCGCACCAGCCACCAGATCCTGGGCAATGATTTTTCCATCCCGGAATCCCTTTTCACCCGGGTCCGCACCCAATGGGGCATCAAACAATCGGCACCGGTCATCTCCGCCCATGTCCAGCTCAAGGCTCCCAATTCCCCAACCCTCACCCTCATGGGCATTGATCCCTTTTCCGAAGCCCTGTTTAACAACCGGTTCAACGCCGAAATCCTGGAATCGGAAAACAATGAAAATGCCACCCTCTTTTTCCCCCGGTCCAAGGGGGTTCTCCTGGCCCGGGAGGTTCTCCCCGGGGCGAACCCCGGAGACCTGATCACACTTTCCCTGGGCAAAAGTGAAATCCAAGTTCCCATTGCCGGATTCCTCCCCACGGAAGATTCCGGAACCCGTACCATGTTCAAGGGACTCATTCTGGCCGACATTGCCCTGGCCCAGGAACTCCTTTCCATGGAGGGCCGAATCTCCCGCATCGACCTCTCCATCCCCAACCATGAACGCCATGGACTCAAGGCCCTGGAACAGGCCCTACCCCCGGGCACCTTCCTCATTGAAACCCGGCAACGGAACCAAACCGTACGCCACCTCTCCCAATCCTTTGAGGGCAGCCTTTCCGCATTTTCCATGCTGGCCCTGTTCATGGGGATCTTCCTCATCTACAACACGGTCTCCTTTTCCGTGGCCCGCCAGCGGAAACGCCACGGTACCCTCCGTGCCCTGGGGGCCACCCGGGGGGAAATTTTCCGGGCGGTCATGGTGGAAATCGCCCTCTTTGCCCTGGTGGGCAGCCTCCTGGGGCTGGGACTGGGCATCATCATGGGCAAGGGGGCGGTCCAGGCCGTCTGCGCCACGGTGTCGGAAATGTACTACACCCTCACGGTCACCCAAACCCGCATCGCCGGATTCACCCTGGCCAAGGGATTGATTGCCGGCATAGGGGCCGCCTTTATCGCCGCCCTTTTTCCGGCCCTCTCCGCGGCCCGGACCCGACCCATCACCCTGATTCAAACCTCGACCCTGGAACGGCGGCTCAACAAAATCATCCCCGGCCTTTTCCTGGCCGGGCTGCTCACCCTGGTTTTCACCGCCCTGGTGTTCACCCAATTCAAGGACCGGCCGGGCATGGACTTCCTGGGAATTTTCATGGGATTCTTCGGGGCCTCTCTCCTGGTTCCGGCACTCATGCGCCTGGGCCTTCAAGGCCTGGTATCGATGATTCCCGCACAGACCGCCTTCCGGGGCAAATCCATGCTGGTGAAAATGGCCGCAGGAAACATTTCCCGGGCCCTGAGCCGCACCGGGGTCCTGGTGGCCTCACTCATGGTGGTCACCTCGGTCTACATCGGCATCGACATCATGACCCAAAGCTTTCGAAGTTCCGTGGACCAATGGGTGGACGGCCACATCGGCGGGGATATCCATGTGGCCTCGGCCGATCCCCGGCAACCCGGCCTGCCCCCGGGGCTGGCAGACCAAATCCGGAAGCTGCCCCATGTCCGGGACCTTTCCGATTACACCATGCTCCGCTTGTTTTCACGCACCTCCGGGGAGGTTCACCTCTTTTCCTATGTCAACGACCGGGCGGCCAAGGAATGGACCTGGATCGCCTCCGGCCCCCCGGGCATATCACCGGAATCCCCATTGGAACAGGAAATGCGCCACCG
This sequence comes from Desulfobacterales bacterium, assembly GCA_022361135.1. Next base: position 1,879 of record JAKSBM010001039.1, read on the forward strand.
CCTCGACCGGGGGGAAATCTGGGTCTCTGAAATCTTTGCCCGGCGCAATGGGGTGGATACGAATTCAGAACGTCCCCAAGCCATCCTGGAAACCAACCAGGGCCCCCGGGCCTTTCCCGTGGCCGGAATATTCCGGGACTACTTCATGGGAGGCGGCCGGGTGGTGGTGGGCCGAAACACCCTGGCCACCCATTGGGGAGAACAGCCCATCACCGCCATCCAGACATTTACCGCCCCGGACCTGCCCCCGGCAGTTCTGGAAGCAACCGCCCAGGCCGTCAAAAAGCTGCTCCCCCGGAACCGGCTCTTCAAGGTCCGCCTGGGCCGGGAAATCAAAACCGAGGTCCTGGCCGCCTTTGACCGGACCTTCATGATCACCACGGCCCTGCAATTCCTCACCGCCCTGGTGGCCCTCACCGGCATCCTCAATGCGGTGACGGCCCTGCTCATGGAACGGTCCCGGGAATTGGGCATCCTGAGGGCCTGCGGGGCCATGCCCGGCCAAATCACCAGCCTGGTCCTCATGGAATGCAGCCTCACCGGGTTCATCTCCGGCCTCCTTGCCCTCCCCCTGGGCTGGGCCCTGGCCCGGGTCCTCATCCAGGTGGTGAACCATCGTTCCTTTGGATGGACCTATGAAATGATCACTCCCATTCCCACCCTGGTCCAGGCCCTGACCCTGGCCACCCTGGCCGCCGGTGCCGCCGGGATTTTCCCGGCCCTGCGGGCGGCCAAAACCCATATTCCCAAGGCCCTGCACATGGAGTAAGCATGAAACGATTATCCCACATTCTCCTCACCGGTCTGGCATTGGCATTTTTATCCTGCACCACGGACCAACCGCCCGGGGAAAAGGAAGAGATCAACGTGGTCCAGGCCCTCTCCGATACCCGGGAAACGGCCTGCTACACCAAGGCAGAATCGGTGATTGATTTTCAATTCCCCCGGGACAACGGTCCCCATCCCGATTTTCGCACGGAATGGTGGTATTACACCGGTAACCTGGAAACCCCGGAGGGAGAACATCTGGGCTTTCAACTCACCTTTTTCCGCCAGGCCCTGGCCTGTGAAACCGCCCCCGGCCCCTCCCCCTGGCGCACCCGCCAACTCTATTTTGCCCATTTTGCCGTCACCCACACCACCACCAACCAATTCCACGCCGCCGTGAGGATGACCCGGGGCAGCCTGGGCCTGGCCGGGGCCCACCCCCACCGGGTCTGGATCGATGACTGGCAGGCACAGGCCCGGGGTCAAGGCGCCCCCCCAAGCCCCATCCCCAACCAGGCCATGGTCCTCACGGCCAGGGACCACACCGAAGATGGCCGTCCCTTTGCCCTGGAGCTCACCCTGGAAAAACCGGAACGCATCATCCGCCAGGGCAACCGGGGGCTGAGCGCCAAGGGGCCGGGACAGGGCAATGCCTCCTATTATTATTCCCTGCCCCGGTTAAAAAGCCGGGGATGGATTCAAATTGGAAAAAAAAAAATGAAGGTCTCGGGCCTGACCTGGTTCGACCATGAATGGAGCACCACGGCCCTGGGAAAGGAAGTGGGGGGATGGGACTGGTTCGCCGCACACCTGGACGACGGCAGGGATCTCATGGTCTGCCGGGTGAGACGGGCGGACGGATCGGCCAATGGATATGGATTCGGCAGCCTGGTTTCACCCCGGGGAAAGGTAAAAATTCTGACGGGAAGGGATTTCACCCTCACCCCCCTGGCCCATTGGACCAGCCCGGCCACCGGCACCCGCTATCCCTCCCAATGGGAAATCCAGTTGGAAAAAGAGGGATTGGAGCTCCGGGTCACGCCGGTGATCCCCAACCAGGAACACCGCCATTCCTTTGCCTATTGGGAAGGGGCGGTGTTATTGGAATCCCTTGAACCCGACGGTCCCTCGGGCAGGGGCTATGTGGAACTTACGGGATATTGAGAATTTCCCCGATGTCCATGATCTTGAAGGGACCGGGATCCCGTTTCTCCGCTTCCAGATAGCGCTTTAAATCCAGGGCGGGATAACCGGCCGGTTCCGATCCCAGGTGAAAGGTTCCCCATTGGGTGGGAATGAAAACCTTTGCCCCCAATTCGTCAAAGCCCTGCACCGCTTCGGGAATATTCATGTGCTGGTAATGCATGAACCAACGGGGATGATAGGCCGTGGTGGCCATGAAAGCATAGTCGATGCCGGGATATCGTTTTCCGATCTCCCGGAAACCTTTAAAATACCCAGTGTCCCCCCCAAAATAAAATTGTTTCTCCGGGGTGATGAGGAGCCAGGAAGCCCAAAGGCTCCGGTTTTTCCCCTGGCCCACCCGCATGGACCAATGCTGGGCCGGCAGGCAGACCAACCGGTTCCCGCCCCCCAGGTCCATTTCCTGCCACCAGTCCATTTCCGTCACAACCTCCTTATTCATTTCCCCCAGCAGTCCCTTCAGCCCCAGGGGGACGTAGACCGGGCAATCCGGTGCCATGTTCCGGATGGAGGCCCGGTCCAGGTGGTCGTAATGGTTATGGGAAATGAGGATATTCACCCGGGGGAAGAGGGTGACGAATTCGGATAGGGTTAGGGCCGGCGGGGTCTTCCGTTCGGGCACCAGGGCCCGGTCTGAAAACATGGGATCGGTGACCCAGTACTCATCCCCCACCCGGATTAAAAAGGTGTTATGGCCGATCCAGAGGATGAAATCCCCCCGGGTCAGGGTAAGACGCCCCGGCGCGTCGGCCAGGACCCGGGGCAGATAAGTTTCCTCTTCCTCGGTATAATTGGACGGGGTTAAAAACCGCCACCTCAATACCTGGATAAAATTCCGGGAAGGCATCTCCATCCAGGGGGCAAAATACCGGCCCCCTTTGCCATGGGGCCCATAAAATGCGTCCTCCGAGGTGGCCTCCACCTGGGCGGCCCAATCCTCCTCGGTGAAGGGGGCCTTGGAGGCACACGCCATGAAGGAAACCAGCAATGCCAGACCCAGGATGGGCAGTATCCATTTCACCGTTTTTCTCATCGGCTTTTCCTCCGCAGGGCAGGGCTGATTTTCGGTGTAAACCGCCAGGGCCGTCCCACCATGGGCAGGCCGGCGGAGCGAATCATCCCCCGGAGCATGCGGCTGAAGACAAATTCATGCAGGGGATAAAGGGCATACCAATAGAGAATACCAAAGACCCCGGCCGGTAAAAAGCGGGAATGGAGGGTGACACAACAATGGTCCTTGTCCAGGGCCGCGGTGACCAGGGGCGGACCGCCGACGCTGGGACAGGGTTCATCCCGTCCCAGGGGCTCCACCTTGACCTCCAGCATGGCCTCCCCGGGCACCTTCATCTCCGCCAACAAGAGAAGGCGATGGGGGGGCGATGCCTCCAGCACCCGCCAGAAATCCAAATGATCCCCCACCCGGATCTCCTTCCGGCAACGGCGTCCCCGGTTGAGGCCCACCCCACCGGAAAAAACATCCATCATCCCCCGGATCTGCCAGAGGATATCGGCGGCATAATAACCGGTCTCCCCCCCCAGACGGGCCACGGCCGGCCAAAGATCCTCGGGCCGCCCCTTAAGTTTGGCCTGGTAACCGCATTCCAACACCGTACCTCCGGAATAGTCGGAATCCCCGCAATGGCCCCATTCGGGATGGATGATCTCACCGGCATCAGCCCAACAGGTGTCGATTTGTTCCTGGTTCACCCGTTCCATGGCCCGACGAATGGCCTCCCGGCAGGAGACCAGCTCCTGGGGAATGATATCCCGGATCCGATCCTCGGTGCACACCGTGGGCAAACGGAGCCCCTCGGTGAGGGGCCGGGCAATGCTGGCCGGCACCGGGGTGATAAAATGGATCCAAAGGGCGGAAAACCGAGGACTGAGGATGGGCACGGGAATCATCACCGGCACGGGCAGCCCGCTTTCCTTGGCAAAAATTTTAAAAAGATCCTGGTAGGCCACCACATCGGGTCCGCCGATGTCAAAGGTCTGGCCCCGGGTTTCCGGGTGTTCCAGGCAGGCCACCAGATAATGGAGGACATTGGAAATGGCAATGGGCTGGGTGGGGTTCCGCACCCATTTGTGGGTGATCATGATGGGCAGGCGTTCGGACAGATACCGGAGGATTTCAAAGCTGGCCGATCCTGAACCGATGATCATGGCGGCCCGGAGCACGGTCACGGGCACCGATCCCTGGGCCAGGATCCGTCCCACTTCGTTGCGGGAAATCAAATGTTTGGAAATATGGGGATGGCTGGCCTCCCCCAAACCGCCCAAATAAATGATCTGCTCCACACCGGCTGCGGCAGCGGCCGCTGCCATGTTCCGGGCCCCCACCTTGTCGGCTTCCCGGTATTTTTCATTGCGGGAAATCATGGAATGGACCAGATAATAAACCGCACAACAGCCCTGGGCCGCCCGTTCCATGCTGGCCCGATCCATGATATTTCCCCGGACCAGCTGAACCTGGTTCCCCCAGGGCCGGGCCGCCATCTTCTCCAGGGACCGCCCCATGGTCCGGACCCGGTACCCTGCCTCCAAAAGCAGGGGGACCAGCCGTCCGGCCACATATCCGGTGGCCCCGGTGACCAACACCATTTTTTTTGCCTGTGCCATATCTCTCCTATGGAAAGTGAATAGGGGGATCCCCTTAAAGATCCCGGGGATCATAGGCCCAGTGGAGCAGGGCCTGGCGCTGCTTGACCCTGCAGCTCTGATCCAAAGAGGCGCAATGCTTGAGGATGGCCCCCACATGGCGACGGATTCCCTTCCATCGCTTAATCTGACGCAGATCCTCCACGGGCAGGCGACGCCCCATGTAATACCGGCAATACCATTGAAACCAGCCCCGGGGATCATCGGGGAAGATCCAGCCCTTGCGCTGCCATTCCGCCAGGGGCTGGGAGGCATCCACCCCGTAATAATTCAAGGACACATCCTTTTTCTCCGGGGAAAGCCGGGCTTTTGCAAACCAATGGTCCGGAAATTCGGCCCGGCAATCGGTGAGATACTTGCCCCCGAACACCCCCAATTCCAACATTTCCCGGGGGGAGAGGGCCGGGGTAAATTCCGGATGGAATCCCTGACCCGCCTCGGCCCCACGAACATAGACATAATTCTGCTGCATTTTATCGTTGACCCGGACAATTGTATCTGAACTCACCACGGCTCCCCTGGATTAAATTAAAGATGCCCCAAATGGGATAAGGATCTTTATTCCTTAAGAAAGTGTACGAATATCCAGCCAAAAAATCTATTTCAATCTGAAATAAAACAGGCTACGATTAATTAAAGCCAAGGATTCCATAACGACACGTCCCCAAATGGTTGAAATTATGGATTCCCGATGTCCCCGGAGGTGTCCCCCGCCCCAATCCCATTGCCCATCCATCACAGGGCAATTCCATCAAAGGCTGTCCAGGGCGACCCCTTTCCGGAAAAAAATCAGAACTCGCAACATAAAAACCACCACACCTTCCCAGAGGAGACCCCATGTCCAACCCCATTAAAATCGGCATCAGTTCCTGTCTTTTGGGCAATCCAGTCCGCTTTGACGGGGGCCACAGCCACGATCGATTCCTCACCCAGACCCTGGGCCGGTTCACCCAATATATTCCGGTCTGCCCCGAGGTGGAGTGCGGCATGTCCGTTCCCCGGGATTCCCTGCGTTTGGTGGGGGATCCGGAATCCCCCCGGTTGGTCACCCGCAAGGACGGCACCGATCACACCGACCAGATGCAAAGCTGGATTGCGGAACGACTGGAAGATCTGGAGACGGAAAACCTCTGCGGTTTCATATTCAGAAGCAAATCCCCCAGTTCCGGCCTCTATCGCATCCGGGTATACGGGGAGGACGGCAAGGTGAGGAAAACCGGCACCGGCCTCTTTGCCAGGGCATTCCGGGAACGCTTCCCCCGGATCCCCGTGGAGGAATCCGGCCGTCTCCACGATCCCAAACTCCGGGAAAATTTCATTGAAAACATCTTCACCCTCCAGCGCTGGAGACAACTCCTGGAAAAGGGGAAAACCCTGGGGGGACTGGTGGATTTCCACACCCGGAACAAATTGCTCATCCTCTCCCACAGCACGGAAATATACCGGCAGATGGGCCGGACTGTGGCCCAGGGCAAGGGAGAGGAACCCGAGGCCCTCTTTGACGCCTATGAAGCATCCCTGCTCAAGGCCCTTTCCCTGAAAACCACCATTAAGAAGAATATCAATGTTCTCCAACACATCATGGGATACTTTAAAAAACAGACCACATCCCAGGAAAAACAGGAGCTGCTGGCCCTGTTTGAGCAATATCGCATGGAACATCTTCCCCTCATCGTCCCCCTGACCCTGATCAACCACTATGTCACCAAATACGATAATCCCTGGCTCAAATCCCAGACCTACCTGAATCCCCATCCCATGGAATTGAAACTGAGAACCTATTTTTAATCCCCCGGAGCCCGGCCCTGTAAACCAGCCGGGCCCGAAAACAACCGTCCATTGATCCACCTCCCCACCCCCATCGCCCGGACAATAAAAGGAGTAAACCCCATGACTTCCCATACCCAGGGAGATTTGACCCTGGATTTAAAATGGACCCGGAACCGGGTCGCCCACACCGAGCATTATTTCTGCCCGGGATTTAATTTCTGGCGGGATCTTTTTCCGGACACCCCCCTCTATGATTTTCTCAAGGATCCCTCGTCCACCCCGTCTTCCCACGTTCTTATCCCGGGCCAGGGCATGCCCCTGCGCCACGAAAAAAAAATATACACCCTTTCCTGGGACAATCTACGCCGGGGAGCTCCGACCATGCATGCCGGCCGATTTTATCCCCAGGGCCTCCTCAAGGGAATTCCCGACGTTTACCCGGAAACCCTCCTGCCCTTCCGATGCCTGGAAACCAGCCCCCATGGATTTGTGGCCGACCTCAACGCCCCCATGGCCGACGTCACCGCCACCCTGGACATTGCCGTACGGACCCTGGACCCCGGCAGCATGGACCGGGAACGGGGCGGCCAGGTCAAGGACTGGCTCAGGCGACTCATGGACGGCCCGGGCATCCAAAGCCGATACCAGGACCGCCCCACCCAATTCACCGACCCGCCGGGATTGAAACGGCGGGATGAAAGTGCAGATTCCCTCTTCTACGATAGGGAACGCCGGGTTCACCATTTGGATGCCAATGCCCGGCGCCGCCTTTCCCTTTTCTACCAGGAATTGGTGACACCCGGGCCCCATGTCCTGGACCTCATGGCGGGCTGGGACTCCCACCTGCCCCCGGACATGGGACTGGCCCAGGTCCACGGGGTGGGCCTCAATGCCGGAGAGATGGAAGCCAACCCCGCCCTCACCGGCCACACGGTACAGGATCTCAACCAAAACCCCACCCTGGAATTCAAGGCCCACGCCTTTGACCTGGCCCTTTGCTCCCTTTCCGTGGAATATCTCCTGGATCCCGTGGCCCTGTTCCGGGAGGTTGCCCGGGTGCTGCGCCCGGGGGGCACCTTTGCCCTGGCCGTGTCCAACCGCTGGTTTCCGGACAAGGCCATCGGCCTCTGGGCCGACCTCCACGATTTTGAACGCATGGGCTATATCCTGGAATGCTTCCACCTCAGCCGGGCATTTCACCAACTCACCACCCTGTCCCAACGGGGCTACCCCCGCCCCGAGGACGATCCCCACGCCCCGGGGATATCCCTGTCGGATCCCCTTTACATCGTAACCGGAAAAACAAAGGAGTAAAAATGGCCTACGATTTTAACCTGGATGACGTCTTTCACATGGCCGTCCGCATTGAAGAAAACGGGGCCGCCTTTTACCGCAAGGCTGCCCAGACCCGCACCGACCCCGGGGAACGGATTTTCCTGGAGGAGCTGGCCCGGGTGGAGGATCAGCACAAACGCATGTTTGAAGCCATGCACAAAAAAATCGCAGAAAACGCCAAAGCCCCCACCGCCTTTGATCCGGAGGAAGAAAACACCGCCTACCTCAAGGCCATGGCCGATTCCCACGACGGGGAAGGCAGCCCGGCGGTGTCCGATTTCTTCAACGGCCGGGAAACCCTGGAGACCATTGTCTCCACCGCCGTGGAGCTGGAGAAAAAATCCATCCTCTTTTACATCGGCCTCAAGGAGCTGGTCCCGGCCCGGTACGGGGGGGACGAAATCAATGCCATCATCAAGGAAGAACAGCAGCACGTGGTCCAATTGAAAAACGTCCTCAAGCGCACCCCGGCCTGAACCGGATATCCCCATGAAAAAAGGCCGGGTTGGAACGGATGAAATTCCCCGTTCCACCCCGGCCTTATCCTTTCAATGACACCCTATTCAGGATCCGAGGTCATGCGGTGGCTGTCCTTGGCCGTGAGATCCAATTCATAGACCGATTTGAGTTCCTTAATTTTGGACAAACTCTTTTCCCCAAAGGGGGCCTTGCCCTCAAAGGCATGGAGGACAATGCCCTCCAACAAATCCCCCAGGGTCATGTCGTGGTACTCGGCAAAGCCCTTGAGGACCTTGAGTAGCCGTTTTTCCATGCGGACCCCGGTCTGGACCCGGACCACCTTACGTTTGGGTGCTTCTGCTTTTTTCGTCATTTAATACTCCTTTAAATTTTACCAGGGAACCCACTCCCAACCCCACCAGGGCCAGACCCGATATTCCCAAAATCAACTTGAATGAAACCTGCTCCAGGACCATGCCGTAGGCGGCCATGGCCAGGGGCAAGGAGCCATTGGACACGGAGGAAACCAGGGCAAAGACCCGTCCCCCGTACCCCTCTTCGGTCTCCCTTTGAATCAGGGTTCTAAAACTGGCCGCTGCGACCATGATGCAGGCCCCGAAGAAGAAAACCAGGACCAGAAATAGGGGCAGACGCCCCCCGTCCAGGAAGAGACTGCCGCATCCATAGATCACCCCCATGGCGGTTACGCCGCCAAAAAGGCCCCACACTTCCCGACCGGCCAAAAGGGAGCCGCTGCCGGCAATGCCCCCCATGACCAGGGTTCCCAAACCAAAGGCGGCCTGGGCAAGCCCCAAAGCCCAGGCCCCGTCCCGGGCCAGATCATGGGCAATCACCGGCAAAAAGACCTCCAGCCCCCCCACGGCAAAGTGAATGACCATGACCATGGCCAACAGCCCCGGCAGGGCGGCATGGCCCAGGACATGGGCATATCCCCTGCGAATGCACTCCCATTGGGAGGGTTCCCCGCCCACCGCCCCCGGATTTCGAGGCAATTCAATCCCCATCTCCAACCCAGCGGAAACCAAAAAGGAAATCCCATTGAGGAGAAACAGCATTCCATAGCCCAGCCGGGCCGATAGAATCCCACCCAGGCAGGCCCCCACCACCATGGCCATGCCCGCAACGGCCTGGTGGAGGCTATTGGCCCGGGCCAACTCATCCCGGGCCACCATGCGGGGGATGGCCGTGGGCACGGCCGGGTCAAAAAAGGCCCCGTTCACGGACAACAGGGCCTGTACCAGAAGCACCAGGCCAAAGCCCGGGGCCCCGAAAATCACGAACAGACCAAACCCCACCAGAATTACGCCCCGGATCAAATCCGGCCCCACGATGAAATACTTCAATGGATAGCGGTCGATGTAGGCCCCGGAAACCAGTCCCAAGAGCAATGACGGCACCAGGGAAGCCGCCAGGACCAAGCCCATTTTCCCGGGGGAGCCCGTGGTGACCAAGACCCAGGAGGCCAATGCAATGAGGTGGAGCTTGTCCCCGATCTGGGAAACGGCCTGGCCCAGGATCAGGCGCATGAAGTTTTTATTCCCTACCATATGTTCCTCCACAAATCTATTTATCGATGTACCAATGTACCATGATATCAAAATCCAGGTTATAGAAACTTTCCTTCCTCAAATCAAGGGGGATTTACCGGAAAATTTCACAGGGGAAGACAAGTTCCCACGGCAAATCCATGCCTAATAAGATAAGAGGAGCGCCGGTCCATGTTTTTTTAGTCGCCCAAAGGAAATTGTCCTGGGATATCTCAACCTACATTTTTGTTGACAAAAACAAGGAAATCTGAAAAGTCAGTTTTTTAAAAAACTAACTTTTTAAATCACCACGGAGGTGACCATCACACAGCCCAAGGAACGCATATCCGATCAGATCAAGTCCCGGCTGAAACAGGCCATCCTGGACGGAGAATTCACCCCCGGAGACAAGCTTCCCCCGGAAGCGGAGCTGGCCCAAACCTACCAGGTGAGCAAGGTATCGGCCCGGGAAGCCCTCAGGGAGCTGGAAAGCCAGGGCCTCATTGAAAAACGACGGGGGATCTTCGGGGGCAGTTTTGTGGCCGAGCCCGGATCGGAAAAGATGGTGGATGTGGTGATCAATGCCTTTCTATTCGGGGGCATCCAAGCCTCGGACATGGCGGAATTCCGCCGGATCCTAGAACCGGGGCTGGCTCGGCTGGCGGCCCAGCGGCGCACCCCCGAAGACCTGGCCGCCATGGCCCAATGCATCGAGGATGTGGCCGCCTCGGTTGAAGCAGGTAAACCCGACCAAACCCGGGCCATTGAATTCCACCGCCTCATGGCCGATGCCTGCCACAATCCCTTCATTTCCCACCTCATGGAAGCCCTGGTCAAAGCCTTTCAAATGGTCTTCACCAAATCCCCGGTCATCACCGATGCCCGCCGGGACCTGGAATACAACCGGGCCTTTTACCGCTGCCTCAAGGAACGGGATGGGGAAACCGCCGCCCGCCTCATGGCAGACCACTTCGACACCCTGGACTCAATGGTCAGCGCCGCGTCACGCCTGACCTCGAATAATAACCCATCTCAAACTAAGGATGAAAAATGAAAAAACTCAGCATCAGCCTCCTGGTTCTCCTGGCCCTGGCGGTCAGCTTCACCTGCACCCCGGCCATGGCGGCCTGGCCCAAGAAACCCGTTAAAATCATGATCCCCTGGCCCGCGGGCAACGATCCCTCCACCATGGTGGCCACCTCCATGGCCCCCCTCATGGCCAAGGAGTTGGGCGTACCTGTAAAGGTGGTCAATAAACCCGGCGGCGGCGCCGTTCTGGCCACCAATGAATTGAAAAATTCCCGCCCCGACGGCTACACCATGGGACTGATCTCCATCGGGCCCATGATCACCCAGGTACTCCGGGGAAAAACCCCGTACAAAAACCAGGATCTTAAACCCCTGGGACTGATCTGGTCCTCCCCCTTTACCCTGGCCTGCCGGGCCGATGCCCCATACAACAACCTGGCCGAACTGGCAGAGTATGCCAAGACCCACGAACTGAGACTGGCCCATTGGGGCCTGGGCGCCGTGCCCACCCTCATTGCCATGAATGCCGCCAAAAAGGGCGGGTTCAAATGGAAGGAAACCGCCTACAAGCAGCTCAATCCACTGCTGGTGGTTAAGGGCGATGCCGACGTCATTACCTTTTCCACCCCCGCCCTCAAGGACTATGTGGATGCCGGTAAAATGAAAATCCTGGCCGCCATGGTTCCGGAACGGCTGCCCGAATACCCCAATGTCCCCACTGTTGCGGAACAGGGATTCGGCGATGCCTACTCCATCTGGTTCGGCGCCTTTGTCCCGGCCAAGACCAAGGATGAAGTGGCCCAAAAATTGTCCCAGACCTTTTTCAAGGTCATGGCCATGCCGGAAATCCAGCAGGTCATCAAAAACGTGGGTGTGATCCCCCATCCCACCTTGTCCGACCTGGCCCGGGAACAGATGGACAACGAACTGGCCAATTTCGGTGCCATCATGAAGGACCTGGGTATCATCCAGTAGACCAAAGGAATTCCCATGTCACAGCATTCCGATCCCAGTCGGAGTCATGACCTTTTCGGCGCATTGCTGGGGCTGGCCGCCCTGGCAATGCTCCTGCTCAGCCCCTGGCAGGTGGATACCACGGGTCCGGATCCCTTTTACAAGGGTCCCTTGCTCTTCCCCCTCATGGTGCTGGGCATGACCCTGGCCGGTTCCCTGCCCTCCATGTGGCGACTGATGAAACCGGCCCCGGGCGCCTCCTGGTACCTGGACGGGGCCGGCTTTCCCCGTCGCCCCCTGGTCATGCTCTGCTTTTTAATTGTTTTCCTGGCCGCCCTGCCCCTGGTGGGCATGGAAGCGTCCACCTGGCTTTTTCTCACCATTTCATTGAAATACCTGAAACAGGACAGCCGGATGAAACTCATCCTCATCCCGGCCCTGGTCACCCTGATCCTCTACCTGGTCTTCAAGGTTTTCCTGGACATCTGGTTCCCGGAGCCCCTGGTCATGGAATGGCTGTTTACGGGGGGTAAATAATGGAGGTTACCCATGTTTGAAACCCTGAGCGCCGGCATTGCCGCCGCATTGGCACCGGCCAACCTCATCGCCCTGTTATTCGGCAGTTTCACCGGTATTATCGTGGGCATTCTCCCGGGCCTTGGCCCCATGGTGGGCATGGTGGTCCTGCTCCCCTTTTCCTTTGCCTTTTCCCCGGACGTGGCCCTTTCCCTTTTACTGGGCGTCTTCTGCGGGGGGTATTTCGGCGGGGCCGTGCCTGCGGTCCTTTTGCGCACCCCCGGGGTGCCCTCCTCCCTGGTCACCAGCTTTGACGGCTATCCCCTGACCCAGAAGGGAGAAGCCCAGACCGCACTGAGTGCCGCCCTCCTCGGTTCCTTTGCCGGAGGCATCATCTCCGTGGTCATCCTGGTCTTCCTGGCCCCGGCCCTGGCCCATGTGGCCGCCAGTTTCGGCCCGCCGGAATACCTCGCCATTGCCGTCTTCGGCGTGGTCCTGGTGGTCATGGCCTTCCGCCAGCAGCTGGCCCGGGGTATCATGCTGTTGGGATTGGGATTTTTCCTCTCCTGCATCGGCATCGACGGCACCACCCTGGGCGAACGCTATTGCTTCGGTACCCTGATCATGCAGAACGGCCTGGACCTGGTCCCCATCTGTCTGGGGCTCTTCGGCATCGGACAGACCCTGCTTCTCATTGAGAAAAATGTCCTCCAGAGCGGCAACGTGAACCTGTCCCGCTCTTCCCTGGACTTTTCCCGGCTCTTTGCCATGTTCAAATATTGGAAAACCCTGATCCGATCCGGGGTCATCGGTACCTTTGTGGGCCTTTTGCCCGGTACCGGGTCCATCCTGGCCTCCTTTATTTCCTACGATGCGGCCAAGCGCCTCTCCCCGGAAAAGGAAAAATTCGGTCAGGGCACCCCCGAAGGTTGCATTGCCTCGGAGGCGGGGAACAACGCCGTGCCCGCCGGGGCCATGATTCCCCTGCTCACCCTGGGCATCCCCGGGGATGCATTGAGCGCCGTATTGCTGGGGGTTTTCACCATCAACGGCATCTACCCCGGCCCCCTGCTCCTGGTCAAGGAGCCGGTGTTGATCTCCACCCTCTACGCCTCCATGTTCCTCATCAACATCGTGGCCTTTGCCATGCTGGCGGTCTGGCTCA